>SKLK01000071.1 GCA_007123265.1 Kiritimatiellia bacterium | reverse complement strand
GGGCCAATAAGTCGTCCAAGGCCTTGGCCTGCTCGGCCAATTGATCGCGCTGCTCCTCCAAATGCTGGAGTTTTTCGTCCAGCCGCAGATCCTTATCATCCAGCACCTGTAGCTTCCGGTCGAGGCTTTCCTCGCGTCCAATCAGCCGCTCTTCCTGGGCCTGTAACGATTGACGGCGGGCCAGGGTCTCTTGCTCGAATTTCTCATGGATCTTGATGTATTCATCTTTGGCATGGAGCTTGGCCTCCCGGCGGATCGCTTCCGAGTCGCGCTCCGCGTCCTTCACCAGTTGACGCGCCGAAAACTCCATTTGCGCCGTCTTCAAGCGCGCCCATATCATGTGCGCGCCGTAGCCAATGGCCATCCCACAAAGACCAGCGAAAGCCAGAAACGGAATTAGTTCGTTTGGGTCCATCGTTCCCCTCCCGGACCAGTGGACGGCCTGAAGGCCCCACACAGGTCACCTTTTGTTTACGGGTTATCGGAAACGGCTTGGACCGAATACGTGTCCGTATCCGTCACAATCCATTGCACCGGGACATCATGCGACTCGACCGGCACGGCATCCAAGACTTGAAAATCAAAGACCAATGCCAAGTGCGGACCATCGACATTCTGCAGCAAACGATCAAAGTTTCCGCCGCCATGGCCGAGGCGGTTCCCCTGCCGGTCCACGGCCACCGCCGGAACGATCGCTACCTCAATTTGCGCCGGATCAACCGGTTGATACAAGGCCGGCTCGGCAATATGCCAGGGCCCATCCCGCCACGCACCGCGAGGCGTTACCCAGGACCACGCATACCCCTGCGCATCGTCCCGGCGACGTGGCACACAGACCCGCTTCCCGCGGCTGACGCATTGCTCGATAAAGCGCTGGGTTTGCACCTCGAAGGGTTTGGACAAATAGCAGGCTATCGCCTTTGAATGGTGCACCAGATCCACCCCTTCCAGTCGCTCGATCGCTGCGCGGCTTTTGGTCGCGATGGCCTCCAGCGTAAGTTTCGCGCGCTGGACCCGAATGTCATGACGAATATCGTCTTTGGTTTTCATGTGTCATTGCTCCTGTTCTTTTTTTGTTTCGATTCCCAATGCCGCATGCGCTTGCAAATGATTTCCTCGTACCCCTGCCCATCCGGCTGATAATAAATTTTCGAGGTCGGCAGATACGCTTGATCCACAAAATGATCGGGAAAATCATGGGCATATTGATAGCCCGTATACCCTAGCGCCTTGCGCCCAACCGGTCCGCCATCCCGCAACGGTTTCGGCACCGGCAACGTCCGCCCCTCCTTGACATCGGCCAGGGCCTTGTCAATCGCCAGGTACGCCGCATTGCTTTTGGGGGCCGTCGCCAGATACGTGGTGGCTTGCGCCAAGGTGATGCGTGCTTCAGGCAGGCCGACGAAGTCGACGGCGGTCAACGCATTCACCGCAACGGTCAACGCCCGGGGATCGGCGTTGCCGATGTCCTCGGATGCCAGGATAATCAGCCGACGCGCAATGAACCGGGGATCCTCCCCGGCATAAATCATTTTCGCCAGCCAATACACGGCGGCGTGCGGATCGGAACCGCGCACGCTTTTGATAAAGGCGGAGATCGTGTCGTAATGTTCGTCTTCGTCATGGTCATAGACCACGGCTTTCTTCTGAATTGATTCCTCGGCCACGCTGCGGGTGATAACAATCCGGCCGTCGGCATTCGGTTCCGTGGTCAGCACGGCAATTTCCAAGGCGTTTAAGGCACGCCGCCCATCCCCTTCAGACACCGTCGCCAAATGCGCGAGCGCGTCCGGCTCGGCCACGAGCGACAGGGTCGATAACACCGGGTCGGTGGCCAGGGCCCGTTCCAGCAAGGATTGCACGGCTTCGACAGCTAGAGGCTCCAGTTGAAAAATTTGCGACCGGGACGTGAGCGGACTATTGATGAAGAAGAATGGATTATGGGTGGTGGCGCCGATCAAGGTCACCTCCCCCTCCTCCACGTAGGGCAACAAGACATCCTGTTGCGCCTTGTTAAACCGATGGATTTCGTCCAGGAAAAGGATCGTCTCTTCGCCCGCATGCCGGCGGCGATGGGCGGCGGCCTTGAGTAGATCCCGCAAGCCGGCCACGTTCGTCATCACACCGCTGGCCCGCTCAAAGCGGCGATTCGAGGTCGTGGCAATCACCTCCGCCAGCGTCGTCTTTCCACAGCCGGGGGGACCATACAAAATCAGACTACTGAGGCGATCCGCCTCGATCGCGCGCCGCAACAGCTTGCCCGGTCCCAGCACATGCTCCTGACCGACCACCTCGTCGAGCGTCTTCGGGCGCATCCGCGCAGCCAAGGGCGGATGCGAACCGGTGGCCCGGCTCGAATCTCGATCCGCCTTTACCTTCGACTCAAATAGCTCCATGTCCCCTACTCATCTCGCCGGCCCTAGCTACAAAAAACCCCGCCTTTGCCGTTAGGACCATGTCTCCGTTCCCTCAGTTAAGGGTGGGTGCCGCACGAAATCCAGTTTCTGCTTTCCTGCTTCAAAGGACATGCAGGCACTGGCTCGCACTCAGCTCCCATGTCTAGACATAATGGGTCAGAGCCGTTATAGCCCAATCACGAACAAGGCAGGGTAAAATGTGTTCTCTTTCAAGAACGTGAACCCCTACTATAGTAAAGAACAAGAACGTCAGATCAGCCGGTCGCCCGGGCCGCTGTTAAGCGACTGATTTCCCGCCGAATCGCCCGGTCGCCGATAGCGACCGCGATCGACACGCACAGGACACCATTGGGTCCGATCCGATCCACGCACATACGGTTTCAAAACCTCAACCAGCAGACCGCCCAAGGCAGCTACCAGTACGAGGGCCAAAGTATTAATCCACATAGGGTTCATATTCCACCTAGCCTGTTGCCCATCCAACAGCCGATTGATCCGGAATCAATTCTCCCGGATCGCCACATCAAGTTCGCGCCGAAGCGCGTCCTTGACTTGGTCATGATAGGCATTTGCATCTTCATCCGTCAAGGTTCGGGTATGGGATCGGTACGTCACACTATACGCCATACTTTTCCGCCCCGAGCCAATCGCTTCACTCTCGAAGATATCAAATAATTCGATTTTTTCCAGATCCTTTTGTGCGTTTTCGCGGATTACCCCGAGAATGTCCGCGTGGCTGACCCTGGCATCAACGACCAGCGCCATGTCCCGGGCGATCGCCGGATACACCGGCACCGCTTTCGCCCGCACCGGCCGGCCCTCAGCCTGCAACAGCGCAGCCGTGGACAATTCGGCCACGGCCACCGGCTGGGATAAACGCCATTCCCGGCGAATCGCCGCGCGCAACAGCCCCATGCGCCCGACCACTTCACCGTCAACAACCAGATCTACACCTTGCCCTGGCTCAAATTCCGGATGCTCCGCCAGCGCCACGGACAGCGCACCTAGCCCCTGCCCAGCGACCAAGTGTTCGATCAACCCTTTCATCCAGCTAAACATCTCCGGCCCCGTGATCGCCGCTCGTTTTGCATAGGGCCCCCGGCCAACCGGTCCCATCAAACCCAAACTAATTCGATCCGCCTCCGCGACACCGTCACCGGACGCCGCCCGGCGAAATACACGGCCCGCCTCAAACAAAAGCGCCTCGGGAATCTGCCGCGCATGGTTCCGGCCCATGGTCTCGACCATTTGCGGGAGCAACGAGGGACGCAGCACCGACTGATCGGCGCTGATCGGATTCGGTAACGCCACCCGCTCGTCCGCGTCCGCCGTGGAAAAGAGCTCCAACAACGCCGGCGACGTGAGGCTGTAGTTCATGATTTCCCGCAGCCCCAACCCTACCAAGCGCGCCTTCAACGCCCGCAACGCCCGCACCGGACGGTCGTGCGCGCCTGGAATCATCTGCGCCCGTGGCGGTGGCGTGGGAATCTGGTCCAACCCATGCATCCGGGCAATCTCCTCGACTATGTCCACGCGCCGCTCGAGATCGCCGCGGAAAGACGGCACACGCACCGTAAAGCCCACTTCATCCGACTCGTCGACCTGCAATTCCAAGGCCGACAAAATCGCGGTGATGGTCGGATTATCCACCGCCATCCCCGTCACCTTGCGCACATACTCCCATTCACAGCGAACGGAACGCGTGGGCGCCGGCGCCGGATAACAATCGATCACCCCGCGGGCCACGACACCGCCGCCCCACTCCGCCAGCAACGCGGCCGCCCGGCGACTGGCCCAGTCCACCGTTTCCGCGTCCACCCCGCGTTCAAAGCGGTACGACGACTCCGTCGACAAGGCCAATGAGCGGGACACCGAACGCACCAACAGCGGATCGAAACAGGCGGACTCCAACAAGACCGCATCGGTCGACTCACGTATTTCACTGCCCGCCCCACCCATCACTCCGGCCACGGCCACGGCGGCTTGGTCATCGGCAATGACCAACATGTCGGGCGTCAACTTGCGCTCAGACTCGTCCAGTGTCTGCATCGTTTCGCCTGCCCGGGCCCGGCGCACCACCACGTGCCCCCCAGCTACGCGCCCGTAATCGAACGCATGCAGCGGATGCCCGCATTCCAACATCACGTAATTGGTAATATCGACGACGTTGTTGATCGGCCGCACGCCCGCCAAGGTCAAACGCCGTTGCATCCATTCCGGACTCGGCCGCACCTGAACGCCACTGATGTAGCGGGCCGTGTAACGCGGACACGCCGCTGTGTCCTCTACGTCCACACGCACCCGGTCTGTGACCGGCGCGTCGCCCTCCACCAACTCCACCGTCGGCCAACGTAACGACGTGCCATACAACGCAGCCACCTCGCGCGCGATACCGATCAATGAGAGACAGTCGGGACGATTCGGGGTGATTTCCAGGTCCAGAACCGTTTCCGGTGGACCCAGAACTTCCGCCAACGGCGTACCCGCTGCCCAAGCCGCGTCCAATTCCAGTAAACCGGTATGGTCATCGGACAGCCCCAGCTCGTCCTCGGCCAACAACATGCCAAACGATTCGATCCCACGAATCTTGGCCTTCTTCATCTTCATCCCGTTCGGCAGCACGGTTCCAATCGGTGCAAATGGCGCCTTCAATCCCACTGCCGCGTTGGGGGCGCCGCAGACCACTTGATGCTCCGCATCGCCCGTGGTCACGCGGCACACGGTCAAGCGATCGGCCTGCGGATGCGCGTCCACCTGCACCACCTCGCCCACCACCAGACCGGCAAAATCGCCGCCCACGGTTTCGATGCCTTCCACTTCAATCCCGGAAAAGGTCAGCTTATCCGCCAATCCCTGCGGCGAATCCTCGAACGCCACGTACTCTTTCAACCAACTAATCGGTACTTTCATTGATGCTATCCCGTCGTTTCCCCTGCCCCGTTAGCGGCAGCGGCTACCTGCTATTGCGTATGAATCGCGCGAAACTTGATGCGCTTGGGCCGGTCGGCTTCCTCGCCCAGTAACCGGCGCCGATGCTCGTGATACGCGGCATAATTGCCCTCGAACCACGTCACCCCGCCCTCATCTTCAAAGGCTAGAATATGCGTCGCGATCCGGTCAAGAAACCAGCGATCGTGGCTGATTACCACGGCGCACCCGCCAAAATCCAATAGCCCCTCCTCCAGCGAGCGCAGCGTGTCAACGTCCAGATCGTTGCTCGGCTCGTCCAACAGCAGCAAATTACCGCCCGTCTTCAACAGCTTGGCTAAATGCACACGGTTCCGTTCCCCGCCGGACAATTGCCCGACCGGCTTCTGCTGATCCGCGCCGCGGAAGTTGAACCGGGCACAATAAGCCCGGCTATTCATCGGCCGCCCGCCCAAGTCCACCATGTCCACGCCGCCGGTAATCGCCTCAAACACCGTCTCCTCCGGCTGCAACGCATCCCGTAATTGATCGACATACGACACCACCACCGAGGGCCCGACCTCCAAGCGACCGGACGTCGGCTCTTCCTGGTCCACAATCATCCGGAACAGCGTCGTCTTGCCGGCGCCATTACCGCCAATCACACCGACAATTCCGCCACGCGGCAAATCAAACGAGACCTGCTCCATAATCGATCGCTCGCCATACGCCTTGCCCAAATCGGTCGCCCGCACCACCACATCGCCGAGCCGGGGCCCGGGCGGGATACGGATCTGTAAATTGTCCTCCCGCGTATCCGCCTGCTGCGCCGCTAACTCCTCGTAGCGATTCAAACGAGCCTTGTTCTTGGTCAGGCGCGAGGACGCGTTCAAGCGCACCCAGGCCAACTCCTGTTGCAACAGTTTCTGGCGCGACGCCGACTGCTTCGCTTGCCGGGATACCCGCTCTTGCTTCTGTTCCAGCCACTGCTCGTAGTTGCCTTTGTATGGAATCGCCTGCGCATTCTCCAACTCCAGAATCCACTCCGTCACGTTGGACAGGAAATAGCGGTCATGCGTCACCACCACCAGCGTCCCGGCATACTGCTTCAGGTATGTTTCCAACCACGCCGTCGATTCCGCGTCCAGGTGATTGGTCGGTTCGTCCAACAACAGCACGTCCGGATTCGAGAGCAACAGCCGGCAAATCGCCACCCGCCGGCGTTCCCCACCCGAAAGGATCGACACATCCGTGTCCCCCGTCGGCAAACGCAAGGCGTCCATCGCCCGCTC
>SKLK01000029.1 GCA_007123265.1 Kiritimatiellia bacterium | reverse complement strand
GTGACAACAGCGACGGCCCTACAGTCCGGTTATAGGAATCTTTTGTAGGGCGTCCGCTTGCGGATCGCCGGATTCATTTCACGATTCAGAATAATTCAACACGTCCTTATGACTAATTTTCATGTCTGTATCGAATCAACCATGATGCGAGCTTTTCCCTTTCCCCCCCCTTTTTTCACTTTTCAGGCATGGTTTCGCAGCCAGAGATTAGGGCGAAAGACAAGGGGGAAGATGTCTTTTGCCCTTGTCCGCGTAATTCGAGCGATCGCCGTTTCCAAATTCCCTTCGTGATTGAAGAATCGGGCTGGTGAAACAGGCTAAGCTGGAGTAAAGTGCTGACGGTAGATTAGGGTGAATACGACTAAACACAGGCACTGGCGTATGCAGCCTGGCGCGCCGCGGAGATCGATTTTCCGCTTGTGCCGACATGAAGATTGTCGAGGAATGTCAAATGACGGACGAAAGAACGCTGTTGGATCGAATAACTGTGAACCCGCGAATATTTGGCGGTAAGCCGATCATCCGAGGGCGCCGTTTGGCTGTTGAGCACGTGTTGGGGATGCTCGCCGCCGGCGATACGTTGGAGACCATTCTGAGCGGTTATCCATGGCTGGAGCCCGATGATGTCCGCGCCTGCATCGCATATGCCCATCGTTTGGTTGAGCACGAACGGGTTGAGCCGCTCATAGCCGAAGCCACCGCGTGAAGGTGCTGCTCGACACCTGTGTATGGGGAGGAGCCAGAAACTCACTGCTGACGGCCGGTCACGATGTCGTTTGGGCGGGCGATTGGTCGGAGGATCCGGGCGACGAGGAAATTCTGGCCAAGGCGAACAGCGAAGGACGAGTGTTGATCACACTTGATAAAGATTTCGGTGAACTGGCCATCATGCGCGGCTCACCTCATGCGGGCATCGTTCGCCTCGTAAATATTCCTGCTCCAAAGCAAGGTCCGCTTGCTGCTCTGCTGCTTGAGCGATACAAACGGGAGCTGCAATCTGCGGCTATCCTCACCGCCACAGAATCGCGCGTTCGCATCCGCCTAGCCGATGCCACGAGTGCATAATTTGACAACGAAAAACGACGAACGAGTCGCCCGTGCTGCGGCGCTTAATCCAGTCGGTGTATGATGATGCCCGGCTCGCCGATGAAGGCATGAATCCGCATGGATTCGATGACTTCCTTGATCTCGTCGGCGGTTAATTCCGCCCGGAACATCGGCACCTCGATGCGCGCGTCATGTTCGAACAGGATCCGTTTGGTCATATCCCGGTAACCCGGTTTGCCGACGGTCAACACATGATCGCCCTTGTACACCTCGAACTCCTTTAGGGGCGTTGATCCGACCAGGATGCCGTTGATTTCTACCAGCGCCGGATCGGCTGTGGTCTCAACCGAAATGCGCACTGTGGGCCGGTCCCGCTTGGCTTCCGCCCGGGCTTGGAGAGTTTGGTGCAGGGACGGGACGGCGTTGGCCACTGCTTCGTCCAGCAAATCCAATATTTCGTCCTCGCCCAGTGTGGTCTCCAGGCCAGCGGTTTGTCGTACTTGTCGCTGTGCGCGTCCGTCCGCGACCGCGATCACGGCTCCGTCGATGGCGTCCAATGCCTCCAACGCCACGCGCACGGTGAGGGTCGACAACTCGCTGCGGTGGCCGCCTTGATTCACTGTTCGCGTCCCGGACGAAAAGCTGACCAGGTTCCCGCGCAGCACGGCATCGGCGCGTAACGCTTGCGCGACATGCAAAAAGGATGGCCGCGTCGGCGTGGGCCGACCGTCATCCAGCAGGGGCAGGCGCTCCACTTGCTCGAGGAAATCGCGCCGGTCGATCAGGACCATGCCGTCCTGGTTGACCAGGTGCTTGCCCAGCATGAATACGCCGCGTTCAGCCAAGGACCCCTTGGACAAGGCGCCGCCCAGTCGTTGGTCGGGGCGCATGCCGGTTTGGTCTTCAAATTCGAGTACAGCGACCCGCATCGGGGCGGCCGCCCAACCGGTGAGGGTTCCGAGGAGTATGCCGATTGTTAAAATCATTTTCTTCATTGTCTGCTCCCTTTTCATCAGAGTGGTGTTCCCTGTCCGTTCGATTGGACGTTTGTAGGGGACGGTCTATTCAACGGTCTGCGGATGAACTTACCACAGATAACGGGCCCCGATGGCTAGTTGTTGTCGCTCCCGCTCTGGCCCCTCGCTCAGGTCACCACTTCGCCAAGCGATTTCTGCGGCCCATCGCCGCGCCTCGTACAACGCGCCAAGTACCAGTTCGGGTATATACGCATCGGTTTCCGTGTAGGTGTTCAAGGATTCGATGACCGAATACCATGCCCCGCGTGTGGTTGGCGTGTAGCGGGCGGGATACCAGCGATAAAGATGCGACCCATGCGCCGCTACCCGATCCCCGGTCGGTCCCGCCTGTCGCCAGTCGAATTGGATATTCAGCCCGTGTCGTCCGCGAATCGTGGTAGAGACCACGCCGGCCCGGATGCCGGCGTCTTGCTCCTCCGACCAGTCCCCGCCGATTTGGATTGATGCCCGCCAGGTATCGATGGGGCCCGTATCGCGCTGCCAAAAGCGGTGCTTCAGTCGCAGCGAGCCGGCCCAGCCGCCCCGTTCGCCCTGTTCAACATCCGCCAGAAGGGCATGGCGAGCGGTTAATCCGTAGGCGGATGAGAGCTTCACCCGATACGTATCCGCGTCCGCCTCCGCCCAAGGCGTTCCGGTGATCAGGGCGCGTTGATAGAGCTGGGCCGCACCGGGGTGGGTGGCGCCTTCCATAAACGTAGGTTCCTGCGCCGCCAAGCCCAATGGCACGCACCAGCCGATCAGCCACAAGCGTTTCATGGTTGTGGCTCGACCATGCGCACGGATTGCATTGTGAAGCCGGCATTGCGAACAGCGCGACGGAAATCGCTGTCCGTGAGCGTGTACCCTTCTTTCAGGGTCAAGCGCACCGCGCCCGTATCGAGATCGGGCCACATTTCGTCAATCCCGGCCAGGCGTTGCAACTGTTGATCCAGATTGCTCGCGCAAAGCGGACAACTTAAACCAAATACCGTCAGCTCAATTTCTCCATGTAACGGTGTTTCAGGAGCGGACGCACGGTCCGGGACGCTCGCACAACCGTTGATGACGAGCATGACTGCCAAGTATCCAAATAAACGAAAAATCATTCCAGTTCCTCCAAATGTACATTGTTGATCAGATTGCGAAACTCAAAGAGCCCGTCAATGGATCAACAACGCCATATTTGGAGGAGACTTGGATCGGGAGGCGCAGATGGGGGACACAAAAGCCGGTGCGGTATCCGGGTGGTCACGACAGCCGGCGTCTTCGTCCGCAGGGGCGACCGAGGTGGAAACACGCCTGTGAGTTCATCGCCCGCAGGCACGGCGCGCGTGGCAGAGACCGCCTTGAGTTCGGCGGCTGGCGTCTCTTCGCAGGAACAGGCGTGGGCTGGGCTAACGCCGGCATCCGCTTCGGTTGGATCGCAACAGCTACTCGCAGGAGTTGGCGCGTGACAGCAGCATGCGCGGGTCGTAAACCCGGCACACGATGCATGGGCAGGCGCAACCGAGCCGATCACCAATCCGGTCATTAGGCTTAGCAGGCCAAGTACGTGAGCACCCTTTTTCATCACGGCGAAACGATACGGCGAGCGGTGCCGGTGTGCAAGGGGCAACCTGCTGGTTTCATTTGCTTGCCTCATACGTTCATGTTGGTAGGGTATGCGGCTTTTGGGAGAGGGTTGCATTCATGGCAAAGAAGAAAATGGCCCGGGCCGAAACAGCGGAAAGCATGGGCGCCCGGCAACGCGATATATCCGTATCTGAGTTCTTTTTAAAGAATCGGCATTTGCTCGGTTTCGATAGCCCGCGCAAGGCCCTGTTGACGACGGTTAAAGAAGCTGTCGACAATTCGCTGGACGCGTGCGAGGAGGCGGGCATTTTGCCGTCCATCAGCGTCGAGTTGCGGCAGGTGTCGGAGTCCCGCTATCGGGTACATGTCACCGATAACGGGCCCGGAGTGGTTCGCAGTCAAGTGCCGAAGATCTTTGCCAAGCTGCTCTACGGATCAAAGTTTCATCGTCTGCGCATGTCGCGCGGGCAACAGGGGATTGGCATCAGTGCCGCCGGTATGTACGGGCAGTTGACCACCGGCAATGCGACCCGGATCTGGTCCAAAACCAAGAACCAGAAACAGGCGCATTGCATTGCTGTGCAACTGGATACCAAAGCCAACAAGCCCGTGATTCTTGAGGATGTCGAGGTCGACTGGTTGCCGACCTTTTATGGCGAGGACCCGGACGTGCCGATGGATCAATTCCGGCACGGCACCTGTGTTTCGATTGAGATGGAGGCCGCCTATGTACGGGGCCGATTGTCGGTGGATGAGTTCTTGAAGCAATGCGCCATCGTTAATCCGCATGTGCAATTGCATTACCGCGTCGTGTTGCGGTCGAAAGAACCGGCCCCGACCGATGACCAGTCGCAATTGTTGTCTACGGAACCCGGATGGACCGTGTTCGCCCGCGCCGTCAAATCCTTGCCGCCGCCGAGCGCCGAGATCAAGCCTCATCCCCACGGGGTGGAGTTGGGGCTCTTGATGCAAATGCTCAAGGACACCCCCGCGCGGACCTTGAAACAGGCGTTAACCAGCGACTTTTCCCGGGTCAGTGATAAGGTGGCCCACTACATTTGTGATACCGCAGGCCTCAGTCCGAAGGCGCGTCCGGCCCGGATTGCGCACCAGGAAAGCGAGGCGCTGTTCAAAGCGATTAATGCGGTCAAGCTGATGCGGCCGCCGACGGATTGTTTGTCGCCGATCGGGGAGGAGCAAATCCTAGCCGGCTTGCAGAAGGAAATTGCGGCCGATTTCTACACCGCTGTCACCCGCAGTCCGGCGGTGTATCGCGGCAATCCGTTTCAGGTCGAGGTCGGCTTGGCCTATGCCAAGCCCGGCGAGAACAAGGAGTTGGGGGCCGACGATCCGATTCGTGTGTTGCGGTTCGCCAATCGGGTGCCGCTGCTGTACATGGGCGGTGGGTGTGCGATTACCAAGGCGGTGAGCGGGGTGAATTGGAAGGCCTATGGATTGGCTCAGCCGCGGGGGGCCTTGCCGCAAGGGCCGATGGTGGTGATGGTGCATATGGCCAGTGTCTGGGTGCCCTTCACCAGCGAAAGCAAAGAGGCCATCGCGCATTATCAAGAGATTATCCGTGAGCTGACGTTTGCGTTGCAGGAATGCGGGCGCAAGCTGTCGGTGTATTTGAGTCGTCGCCGTCGTGCGGCGGAAGCCGAACGCAAACGGGGGTATATCGAGAAATACATCCCGCATTTGGCGTTGGGCTTGCGTGAGGTCCTTCAGTTCAGCGAGTCGGAACAGGAACACGTCGAACATCAGTTGAAAGATATGCTGGAACGCACTCATTTACAGGTGTGATCCAAACGAAGGAAAAGCCATGCCGAAACGAACAGCCAAAGGTCCCGAAATCGTATCGCGCGCCGATGCGTCCGAGCGAATTGTCGAAGTTGCCGAGCGCATTCATCAGGATGTGATGAAGAAACGGAAGAAACCGGAAATGCGGTTTCCGGTCCGGTCCCTCGCCAATGTCAAGTACGATGCCAAGCGCGGGCACTTCGAGATTTTGGGTAAGGAATCGACCCGCACCTTGTCCTACAACACCGTCAAGGCCTTTGCCCAGTCCATGCGCCTATTGGCCACGACCAAGAACGATTTGCTGGATCGTGACGATATCGCCGGCAAGCGCGAGGTGTATTACAACAGTAAGAGCTGGGGCGAATGCCGCTTTGATGAGCAACCCGAAAGCGACAGCTTGCTGGACGATATCGAGGCCATGCTATCGATTAATCGTGAGCAGCTCGGATATATTCCGGAAGAGCGGGGCGGGGATGTCTGTGGGCCGATCGTGATTATCGACCGTGACCCGTCGACCGGGGAAGAGATCAAGATTGATTGCATGCGATTGGGATCCGGCGCATGGAGTGTTCCGTCCCGCGTCGAGCATCTGCGCTTTCAATCCAAGGCCAAATTTCTGTTGGCGGTCGAAACCTCCTCGCTCTTTCAGCGTTTGGTGCATCATCGCTACTTCGAAAAGGCGAATTGTATTCTGGTCTCAATGAGCGGTGTGCCCACCCGGGCCTGTCGCCGATTTATTCGCCGTGTGGCAGACGATCTGAAAATGCCGGTGTTGGCCTTTACGGATGGGGACCCCTACGGCTATTGCAATATCTACCGCACCCTCAAGGTCGGCTCTGGCCAAGCGGCCCATATCAACCGCTATTTTTGTGTCCCGAGCGTTCAGTACCTGGGGGTCACCCCGCAGGACATTATCGATTATAAACTTGAGGACACGACCCATCCGTTGGAGGAAGTCGATATCAAGCGGGCTAAGGACGCGTTGAAAAATGACCCGTTCATCAAGCATCACAAGGAATGGCAAAAGGCTTTGAACCAGATGTTGAAGATGGGCGTCCGTATCGAGCAGCAAGCCTTCGCCAAATACGGGCTGAACTTCGTACTCGACACCTACCTGCCCGAAAAGCTGCGAAAGAAGAACTTCCTGCCCTGACCGAACCCGCTCCAGCATTAAGTGCCTGTGTCACAACGATGCAGGTTG
>SKLK01000011.1 GCA_007123265.1 Kiritimatiellia bacterium | reverse complement strand
GCGAAAACCATTGATCCGGCTTGCATGGGGCTGCCGGAATCCGTATTTTGCGCACCAACTTAACCCGTCGCCTCCCGCGCAGGGGGGCGATGGAGCAATGGCCAAATTTCATCGGTAAGGAGATGCACATGAAAGCAGCGAATACGACACCCGAATCCCCGCGAATGCGTTGGCAGGAGATTGATGCCGCTTATGCCTATGACGGATGGCTGGGACCCAAGCTCCATGCCGACGGCACGGCTACCTTGAAAATGTGGTCCCCTTTATCCGCCGCTGTCAAAGTGGTCCTCTACGACGCGCAGGATCATGACCGGGTGGTACGTGATGACATCCCCATGACCAAAGACGAAAAGGGGGTCTGGTCCGTGACGCTCGACGAAGCGAATACGGGCCTGCGTTCGTTGCGCGGGGCATACTACAATTACAAGGTGCAGGCACAGACCGGTGGCTCCGTTGAACTAGCCTTGGACCCCTACGCCCCGTCCATGGCGGCCTTTGATCATCAGCGCTATCCGATTGGTCGCGGCGCCATCATCGATCCGTCCACCATCGGCCCCGATCTCGAATTTGCCCGCATTCCCGGCTACGCGACCAAGACAGACGCGATCATCTACGAGGTGCATGTCCGCGATTTCACGGTCGATCCTGATATTGAATCAAGTTTAAGCGCGCCGTTCGGCACCTTTGCCGCGTTCAAGGAGCGGCTTGATTACATCCAGTCCCTCGGCGTCACGCATGTCCAGTTGCTGCCGATTATGAGCTACTACTTTGGTGCGGACGAAAAGGCGCGGGAACGGGAATGGACCTATTCCGCGCATGGCAACAATTACAACTGGGGATACGATCCGCAAAGCTACTTCTCCGTCAGTGGCATGTACTCTGCCAACCCGCGCGATCCAGAGCTGCGGATCGCCGAATTGAAGGACCTGGTAGCCGCAGTCCACGCACGTGGCATGGGCGTCATCCTTGATGTGGTATTCAATCACACGGCGGATGTCTCCATTTTCGAGAACTTGATGCCGCATTATTATCATTTTATGGACGCGGACGGATCCCCGCGCACCAGCTTTGGCGGCGGACGGTTGGGCACCACCCATCACATGGCCCGGCGAATCCTGGTCGATGCCTTGTGCTACTGGACCCGGGAATTCAACGTGGACGGTTTTCGCTTTGACATGATGGGGGACCACGACGCGGAAAGCATTCAGCTCGCCTATGATCAGGTGAAAGCGTTGAACCCGAATGTCCTGATGATTGGCGAAGGTTGGCGCACCTATGTCGGAGACGAAGGAGATCCGCGTCAGGCGGCGGATCAGGATTGGATGGCCCACACCGATAGCGTAGCGGTCTTTTCCGATGAATACCGCAACGAAATGAAGTCCGGGTTTGGCGCAGAAGGCGAACCCCATTTCATTTCCGGCGGGCCCCGCCCGGTCGACTTGATCTTCCAGAACCTAAAAGCGCAACCCAGTAACTTTGTGGCCACATCGCCCGGCGATGTGGTTACCTATATCGAGGCGCACGATAACCTGACGGTATACGATGTCGTTGCCGAGGCGTTGAAGAAGGACCCGGACATCCCGGCTAATCACGAGGAACTTCTGCGGCGGATTCGCTTGGGCAATGCCCTCGTGTTGACTAGTCAGGGCGTGGCCTTTTTGCACGCAGGCCAGGAATACGGGCGCACCAAACAATGGCGCACGTCGGGCGAGCCGGAGCAAAAATACACCCATGTGTGTGACGCCGACGGAAAACCGTTTAAGTATCCGTATTTTATCCACGACACCTATGACTCGTCCGATAGCTTGAATCGTTTCGAATGGGCCAAGGTCGAGGATGCGCAGCAACATCCCGCCAGCGTCCTGACCCGGAACTATACCGCCGGACTGATTGCCTTGCGCCGTTCCACTGATGCCTTCCGATTGGGAACCAAGGCGCGTGTGGATGAGCGGATGACCCGTGTCGAGGTGCCGGAGATTGCGGCGGAGGACTTGGTGGTGGCTTATCGCTGCCAGGCGACGAATGACGATATGTACTATGTCTTTGTGAATGCCGATTCGCAGACGCGGAAGTTGACCTTGGCAGAGGATCTGTCGGGCGGCGACGTGCTGGTGGACGGCGCCCAAGCCGGGACCGAGCCGATTCAGGCTCCAGTGGATGTGCGTCTTGCGGCGGATCATATCGAATTGGCGCCATTGACCGTAACGGTGATTCGACGGTAGGGCGCGAATTCAGTTGCTATCGCAATTGCTGTGCCTTTTCCGACCGCGCCGCCCGCCAGGCGCGGCTAGTGCGCTATGAAGCTCTTGTTGGGCGAGAGGTCTACCTCCTGATCGTCCGCTCGTACACGTCATCGCCATACGCAAACACCTCTCCGGTCTCGCCCCCTGCTGTGTTTCGCTATTGACGCCAATGGGCGACTCCGTATGCTCTGACATCATGAAAAAGAGACGCGCAGAATTCGACCGGCAAACGACGGAGACACAAATTACCGGATCCCTCACCATTGACGGGGAAGGGAAATACGATATCGACACCGGTATTCCTTTCTTTAATCACATGCTTGAGCTGTTGACCAAGCACGCCTTGTTCGATGTAACGCTGAAAGCCACCGGCGACTTGGACGTGGATTATCATCACACGGTTGAAGACGTCGGCATCGTGCTCGGCAAAGCCCTCTCCGATGCATTGGGCGATCGGCGTGGTCTGGCCCGCTATGGCTACAGCTTGTTGCCCATGGACGATGCGCTGGCCCAAGTGGCAGTGGATTTGGGCGGTCGTCCCTATCTGGTCTATCAGATCAATAATCGCAAACGCAAAATCCGGGATTTCGAGCTGCACATACTGGAACACTTCTTCCGGTCGTTCTGTGATCAGGCCCGAATGAACCTACACATCCAACAACCGTATGGCGAGGATGTGCATCACGCGTACGAAGCGGTCTTCAAAGGCGTTGCCCGCGCACTCTACATGGCGTGTGCCCTTGATCCCCGTGTCAAAGGGGTGCCCTCCAGCAAGGGGCGGGTGGAAGGCGCGTAATGGCAGCGGCGAAGATTGGCATCATCGATTACGGTATGGGCAACCTCGGCAGCGTCCGCAATGCCTGCGACTTTCTGGGCTTGCGCAATACCTTGGTGAGCGCGCCGGACCAGTTGTCGGCCTGTGACGCAGTGCTCCTGCCCGGCGTCGGCGCGTTCGGCGATTGCATGGCACATTTGCGTGATCACCAATTTATCCAGCCGCTACAGGAATGGATTCAAGCGGATCGCCCGTTTCTGGGCATCTGCCTGGGGCTGCAAGTCTTGTTCGAAGGTAGCGAGGAGTCACCCGGCGTCAGCGGGCTCGGGGTCCTGCCCGGTCAGGTGGTCCGGTTTGCCCGCGCTCCCGAGCGCAAGGTCCCGTTGATTGGTTGGAATCAAGTCCGCCAAGCGAGACCGGCGTGTCCGCTGTTTGCCGATATCCCGGATCAGCGCTACTTCTATTTTGTGCATTCCTATTATGCCCCCGAAGCGGCGGCGGACTATGCTGCGGGACTGACGACCTATGGCGTCGATTATGTTTCGGCCATTTGGCAAGGGTCGCTCATGGCCGTGCAATTTCATCCTGAAAAAAGCCAACAGACTGGTCTGCAAATGCTGCGCAATTTTGCCACGTGGCTGGAGGAACAATCCCTATGACATTAACCATCTTACCAGCCATCGACCTGAAAGGGGGCCAATGCGTACGCCTGCGCCAGGGCCGGGCGGACGATGTGACGGTGTACTCCGCCGATCCCGTGGACATGGCGCTGCACTGGCAGGCGGAAGGCGGCGACTACTTGCACGTGGTGGATCTAGACGGGGCCTTTGAAGGGCGACCGGTGCACGTGGAAGTGATTCAACGCATGGTCGAAGCGCTGACGATACCGGTCGAGGTCGGCGGCGGCCTGCGCACCGACGAAGACATCGAACGCATTCTGGATACGGGCGTGGACCGCGTGATTCTCGGTACGCGCGCCTATGCCTCGCCCGCGACGTTGGCCCCGCTGGTTGAACGCTTTGGCCCCCGACTCGTAGTCGGCATTGACGCCCGCGACGGACAGGTGCAAGTGCAGGGATGGACGGAAACGACGGCCATGCAAGCGACCGATTTGGCGGCACGAATGGGCGCGATGGGGGTGCAGACCATCATCTACACCGATACCGCACGTGACGGCATGTTGGAAGGCGTGAATGCCGAGGCTATGGCCGCGATGTGCGATGCCACCTCCGGTCACGTAATTGCCTCCGGCGGCGTCAGCTCGGTGGCCGATATTCAGGCGCTCACCGCCTTGCAGCGACCCAATTTGGTCGGCGCGATCGTGGGCAAGGCGTTGTACGAGAAACGCGTCACGATCGCCGCGATGAAAGGATTGGCATGAACCTGGACTATCAGGAAACGACGCTGCCGAATAAGGTACGCGTGGTCACCGCGCGTATGCCGCAAGTGCAAAGTGTCGCCTGCGGCATTTGGGTGGGGGTCGGCGGCCGCTACGAAAGTGCCCGCCAATCCGGCGCCAGCCACTTCATTGAACACCTGCTATTCAAAGGCACCCCCACCCGCAGCGCCCGCGCCATTTCCCAGGCCATCGAGGGGCGGGGCGGCTATTTCAATGCCTTTACCCAGGAGGAGTCGACCTGTTACTACGCCCGTATCAGCGCCAAGCATGCGTGGCGTGCGTTGGATATATTGACGGATATGTATCTGCATCCCCGCTTCGCGCCAACGGACATTGATCGCGAACGTGGTGTCATCATCGAGGAGATCATGATGTACCGCGATCAGCCGCAGCAACTGGTACAGGACTTTCTGGGTGAATTGTTGTGGGACCGGCATCCCGTCGGTCGGCCACTGATCGGTACGCCGGAAAATATCGCCCGCATGACCCGCGATGAACTGATCGAATTTAAAGCGCGCAAATACGTAGGCGGCAATACCTGCATCGCCTTTGCCGGCAAAGTCGAGCATGAAGCCTGTGTGCAGCGTGTGCAGGACGCTCTCGCCGAACTGCCCGGACAGCGGGCGCCGTCCCGTACCGCAGTGACGGCCAAGACGGGCCAGCGCGGATTGTATGTGCATCCGAAAGAGGTGGAGCAGACCCACTTGGCCATGGCATTCCGTCTGTTCGGTCGCCAAGATCCGAGACGGTTCACCCTTAAACTCTTGAGCGTCATCCTGGGTGAAAACATGAGCTCCCGCCTGTTTCAACAAGTACGGGAACGGCACGGACTCGCGTACTCGATTCACAGCGGCATGCATTTGTTCGATGATACCGGCGCGTTTGTCATCACGGCCGGATTGGAAAAGGCGCGCACCACCAAAGCCGTAGAGTTGATTGTGACGGAGTTGGCGCGCTTGCGGGATAAACCCGTGTCCGCCCAGGAACTGAAAAGGGCCAAAGATTACGCGATCGGACAGATGGAAATCGGCCTCGAAAACACCATCAACCAAATGATGTGGATCGGCGAAAACAAACTGGCCTATGGCAGCATAATTCAACCGGCCGAAGTGATGTCCTGCCTACAGCAGGTGACCGCGTCTGATATCGAGCAGTTGGCGCAGGATATCTTTACATCGGAGCGTGTCAGTGTCGCACTGGTCACGCCCAACCCGGCCGCCGCCCAAGCCGCGGCCATCCGCGATGCCTTCAAGCGACTGCCCGGCGGCGTGCTCAAGGCATAATTTGCGTCTTGGAACCGCCTGCCGCCCGCAGCATATCCGCAATCGCGCTACGGTCCCAGCCCCGGTATTCCTCGATCAATTCGATCCGCCGCAGCGGCGTGATGCCCCATTGGTCGCGCGCATTCACATGGGCTCCTTGCTCGAGCAGGAATGCAACAATCTCGTCGCGACCGGACAACACCGCGATGTGCAACGGCGTGCGCCCCTGAAAATCGCGCGCTTCAATATTTTCGGTACCCACCAGCGTGCGGACCCGCTCCAATTGTCCGCGCCGCACGGCCCAGTGCAGGGGCGTCCACTGATATTTCGTTTCGCGTTCCAGGTGGGTGGGAAAATCCGCCGGCAAATCCCGCGGGTCGGTCGAAGCCCGGGCCTCCAGTGCAACACTTGAACACCCGATGACCCCAATCAATATCCATAAAAATTTCTTCATAGCGCTTGTCCTTTCCTACCCGCACACTGTACTAAACCCAGCCCGGATGGCAAATGGATTTGCAATTGGTGTTTGATGGCCCGATGCTATCCACTCAAATCCTTCGGGCGAAAAGGACAGCAGCAATTCGCATTTTGGCTTCTGGTTAAATTTCGCGGCTCGCGAGGACGCTCGCCCTGCCGTGTTTTGGGGTGCATTGGGGAGGGCGAGACTCTGTCGAGCCGTGACGCTGGAAGGAATTCGGCTCACCGAGCGAGCCGGGGCGGCCATAATGCGAATTGCTGAATGGACAGGACTTGCGCAACGGGAATGGATTAGGTCATATTTAGCCATGCCATTAGATCATCAACAGCAAGCCAACCTCCATGCGATTGAGCCATTGCGCGAGGTCTATCGCGCGATGCAAATCGCGCGGATATTGGACGAGACCGAAGCGCGCTTGGCGCAACAGGGCGAGGCGCATTTCTATATTCCCGGCGCCGGACACGAAGCCATTGCCGCGCTCGGACCCCATCTGCGCCCGGAAGATTGGCTACATTGCCATTACCGGGACAAAGCCCTCGCCCTCTATCGCGGCGTTCAACCCGTTTCCTTCCTGCACGCCTTGCTCAGCAAGGCCGCGTCCAATTCCGGGGGGCGCCGCATGCCGGGCTTTCCCAGTCAACGGTCGCTCAACATCATGAGCACACCGACGCTCGTTGGTAACAGCGCGTTGCAGGCGGTCGGCGTAGCCTCCGTGATTAAGCCGCAGGCGGCGGCCCCGATTGTGTTGTGCGCGGTCGGCGATGGCTCCACGCAACAGGGCGAATACCTTGAGGCCATCGGCGAAGCGGTACGGGCAGAGTTGCCGGTGCTGTTTCTGGTCGAGGACAATCACTACGCCTTGTCCACGCCCACGGCGCGGCAGACCTTCTATTCCATGCCCGGCGGCGAGCCCGAATCCTTTTACGGCCTCCCTATTCATCGCTTCCCGGGCCTTGATGCCGTGGCGTTGCACAACCAACTGGGCGAAGTCGTTGCTGGTATGCGTCACGACCGCCTGCCACGCATCGTCGTGGTGCAGGTGGAGCGACTGGCCTCGCATACGAACGCCGACGACCACACCGTCTACCGCGCCGCAAACGAGATCGCCACCATGCGCACGAGCGGCGATCCATTGGTCCACACCCGCCAAGCCCTGCTCGCGGCGGGAGCGACCGCGGCCGAGCTGGAGGCCATCGACGCCGCCGCCGAAACCGCCGTTGAAGCGGCCTTGGCCGAAGCCCGGGCCGCCACAGAACCAGAACCGTGTCTGGACGCCAAGCGCCCCTTGCCCCCGGACTTGACCGATCGCGACAAGGCCTATGGCGGGACCCCCGAAAACGCCTCGCTCCGTATGCTCGAGGCGATGCGGGAGACCTTGCGCCATCATCTTGAAACCAATCCCACGGTCTGCCTGCTCGGTGAGGATATTGCCGATCCCAAAGGCGACGTTTTCCGGCTGACGCAAGGACTCAGCACCGCGTTTCCCGGTCGCGTGCGGAATACCGCGCTGAGCGAATCAACCATCGTCGGTACGGCCATTGGCCGGGCCATGGCCGGCGAGACCCCGGTCGCCTTTATGCAGTTCGCAGATTTTCTGCCGTTGGCCTTCAATCAACTCATCAGTGAGTTGGGCAGTTTATATTGGCGCACGGCCGGCGATTGGGAGGCGCCGGTGATTATCATGGCGATTTGCGGCGGCTATCGTCCGGGGCTAGGGCCGTTCCATGCCCAGAGTCCCGAATCTCTCATCGCCCATATTCCCGGCATCGACGTGTATGAACCCGCCACTGCCGCCGATGCCGCCGGCATGTTGAATGCCGCTTTCGCCGCCCGCCGCCCCGCCGTGTTCTTCTATCCCAAAAGCTTGCTCAACGATCGCGACCGGCAAACATCGCCCGATGTCGACCGGCACTGGGTCCCGATCGGTTCCGCTCGCCGGGTCCGGGCCGGCAGCGACCTGACCTTGGTCTGTTGGGGCAGCACCCTGCCCATCGGCGAACAGGTCGCCGCCGCGCTCGCCGAAGCGGATCTCAGTACCGACCTGATCGATCTGCGCTGTCTATTTCCTTGGGACGAGGAACTCGTCACCGCTTCGGCCAGAAACAGCGGCCGCTTGTTGGTCATCCATGAAGACAACCGCTGCTGCGGTCTCGGCGCGGAAATCGTCGCCACCGTCGCCGAATCCCTCGGCGACCAGGTGCGCACTGCGCGGGTCACCCGCCCCGACACCTACGTCCCGTATCATTACGGCAACCAATTGGCCGTGTTGCCTTCCATGAAGTCCGTGCTCGAGAAAGCCGCCCACTTGTTGGATCTTGACCTCGAATGGCAGGAATCCGCCACCGCGCAACACGGGCAGTTAATCGTCAACGCCATCGGCAGCAGCCCATCCGATGAATCCGTCACCATCAATGAATTGGCCGTCAGCGTCGGTGACGCGATTCAAACCGGTGACCTCATTGCCGCCGTCGAGGCGGACAAAGCTGCGATGGAGATTACCTCACCGGCCAACGGTACCGTTGCCGAGGTGCATGCTGCGGAGGGCGATGTTTTGCGGGTCGGCACGCCGCTGATTACCTTGGCTGTTGCGGATGCCGCCCAGGGACAGACCAACCGGGCCGAGTCCATTCCGCGTCTTACCCGACGCACCCACACCTCCGCGCCCGCCCGCGCTGGTCGTCGCGATGCAGCGACGAGCCGGGAAGTCGAACGTCTCTACCTATCCACGCCCATGGTCAAGCTTGGTGGTCGTCGCCTCACCAACGAAGAAATGCTCGCTGCCAGCCCCTCCAACTGGACGTCCGACGATGTCGTCCAACGGACTGGCATCGAGGAACGCTGGTGGCTGGGCGAGGGCGAGTCGGTGGTTACCTTGGCCTGTGACGTTACCCGCCGTTTGCTGGACCACGAGAAATTGCATATCAATGACCTCTCGGCCAT
Source organism: Kiritimatiellia bacterium (assembly GCA_007123265.1). GTDB lineage: Bacteria > Verrucomicrobiota > Kiritimatiellia > SLAD01 > SLAD01 > SLAD01. The sequence continues at coordinate 11,535 of SKLK01000011.1, read as the reverse complement.
CATTTGCAGCACCGGCACGCCCCCCTCCATGACCCCCTCACTCGCGTGTCGCGTACTTCAGATTCTCGGCGAGGAACGCGGGCCGGGCGAGGTCATGGCCTATGATGTCAATGCCGCCTGCACCGGTTACCTCTACGCATTGCAGCAGGCCCACGACCTCATCCTCGCGCAGGGCGGCGGGCGCGTATTGGTGCTGACCGCAGAAACCCTGAGCCGTACCCTGAACCCGGACGATCCCGTCACCCGCTTCCTGTTCGGCGACGCCGCCACCGCGACGTTGGTCAGCTCCGAAGCCGCCGCCGGTCGTTCACGGATTACCCGGCCCATCTTATCCGCGCGAGGCGAACCTGCGCGTGTCTTGTATGTTCCGTTCATGGACCAGTCCGACGACTGGTTGTCCATGGAAGGCAAATACGTCTTTCGTGTGGCCGTGCGCAAGATGGTCGATATTCTCGGGCAAGCCTGTGCCGCCCGCGAATGGCCGCTTGATGCATTGGACCTGATCGTGCCGCATCAGGCCAACGAACGCATCATTGACGCCATCCGCAAACTGTTGCGGGTCCCGCCCGAACGCGTCTTTTCGCACATGCGCCGCTACGGCAATACCAGTTCCAACTCCATCCCCTTGGCCTTGTCCGAAGTGTTGCCCGCACGTCAGGCGCCGACCCGCATCGGCCTCTGCGCCTTTGGCGGCGGCTTCACGTATGGCGCCGCATTGCTGGAAACGGACAACGCCGACGATTAGTCGCGATCGCTCGCCGGTTGCACCATGGAATCAGCAGTTGACAGCATCCGGTGTTTTCCCTAACACTATTCCCGTGTGTAGTAGTGTGCCCGCTCATGTCGAGTGGCGCCGGAACTAGCAAACAAGGAGTAGTCAGATGAAAGTAAGAATACTTGCAGGTATCATGATGATGGGCCTTATGGCCACTTACGCTCACGGCCAGCAGTTTGGTGTGCCGGTCGCCACCGATGCGTCGCCCGCCGTAGGTGGATCATTTAGTGCGTCCGGTGGAATCGTTCTGGGCGATAACATTAATCTATATGGTGGTCGGTTTACGTTTAACATGACCGATGAATTGTCGCTTTTCGGCGATGCCGGTTTGGTGGACGCTGACAACTTGGATATGGGTTTTGGTGTGCAAGGCGGTGCGCTGTTCCGTTTGCCTGAATTCCCAGACATCCCCTTGGGTTTTGGTGTGCGAGGAACGTTCAGCTACGGCACAATTTCGGATGATGTCGATCTCGATTTCATGGCGCTGAACGTGATGGGGTTGGCCAGCTACACCATTGACGAAATGTTCTCCGTCTATGGCGTTTTGGGCTTGGCCTATATCCGTACCGAGGTGTCTTTCCGCGGTTTCAGCTCAACGGATTCCGACACGGAACCTGCTATTGGTGTTGGTGTGCTCGCTAACTTCACGCCGGAAATCTCCGCCTACGCGGAATTCATCCACATCGATGATCCGTGGATTGGTATAGGCGCCATGTTCCGCTTCTAAGCGCAGGAACTGATTGAAAGAAAGCCGCCGACGAATTTCGTCGGCGGCTTTTTTATCAAGCGAGGGCAAAATTCGAAACAAGCGTGACAGGAGCGGGGCAGGTGCGTTATAGCTTGCATCGGTGACGGAGGGTTTCCAATCGTTGGAAATCCTGGTGGCCCCTTTTCCAATCGTTGGAAAATCGCAGCGCGTTTTTTCCAATCGTTGGAAAACTTTTGGACGTTTTTTCCAATCATTGGAAGCGGGAAGCCCCTTTTTTCCAATCGTTGGAAAATTTTTGAGGCAATTTTCCAATCGTTGGAAACCGGTTATGGAACAGATGGACACGATCAAGTCAGCCGCGTTGGCCGCCATTGAGGCGGCGGCGGATCAGGAAACGCTGGCGGCAATACGGACGCAGTATCTGGGTCGCAAAGGATCAATCCCGGACCTGATGAAGCAGTTGCGGACGATCCCGCCGGAGCAGAAGCGGGCGTTCGGGCAACAGGTAAACGAGCTGAAGGACGCGGTCGAGGCGGCCTGGACCGCCAGGGCGGAGGCCTTGGAAGCGGCGCGGGACGGGGCTACAGCCGCCGCCTTCGATGTGACGTTGCCGGGCGAATGGCGCGGCGGGGGATCGCTGCATCCGATTACGCAATTGACCGATCGCGCGGTGGAAATCTTTCAGACCTTGGGTTTCACGGTGGCGGATGGCCCGGACATCGAGACGGTGTTCAATAATTTTGATGCTCTCAATCATCCGCCGGGCCATCCGGCGCGGGACGTGAAGGATACCTTTTATTTGGACGACCCGAACCTGCTGTTGCGGACGCATACGTCGCCGGTGCAAGTGCGGTACATGTTATCGCATCCGCCGCCAATCCGGATCATTGCGCCCGGTCGCTGTTATCGGCGCGACACGCCGGATGCGACGCATAGCGCCAATTTCCACCAGATTGAAGGATTGTACGTGGGCCGGAACGTGTCGATGGCGGATTTGAAGGGGGATCTGTCCCATTTTGCCCGCGAGGCGATGGGGCCGGATACGCGGGTGCGTTTTCGCCCGCATTTCTTCCCGTTTACCGAGCCCAGCGTGGAGGTGGATTTTTCCTGTCACGTGTGCGGTGGCAAAGGGTGCCGCGTGTGCAAGCAAAGTGGCTGGATCGAAATCGCCGGTGCGGGCATGGTGGATCCCAACGTGTTCACCGCCGTGGGCTACGATCCGGATGAGGTGACCGGGTACGCGTTTGGTATGGGGATTGAGCGGATTGCCATGATCCTGTTTGGCATCTCCGACATCCGGCATTTGTACGAGAACGATGTGCGCTATCTGGCGCAGTTTTAGGGCTAACGTGTCGGTGCGGGTGCGACGACATCGGTCAGCGCTTCCTCAAGCAATCCCATGCTGCGGTCCCAGTGAAACCGTTCATGTACCATTTTCCGGGCGGATTGAGCTAGTTGCTGGCATAGGCCCGGGTCTTCCAGCAATAAAGTGATGGCGTCAGCCATGATCGCGGGGGCATCGGCCATCATGACGTTTTCACCTGCTTGCACCGGAATGCCCTCGGCGGCCGCGGAGGTGGTGACTACGGGAATCCCGACAGCCATCGCTTCCAGGATCTTGATGCGGAGTCCCGAGCCCATGCGGATGGGACATACGAAGACGTTGGCCTTGGCCAGATAGGGACGAATATCCGCGATCTCGCCCTTGATTTCTATCCCGGGTAGTTGCCGGGCCAGGGCATACATCTCCGGTGTGGGATGGGGGCCGAGTACATAGAATTTCAAGTCGGAGCGGTGTTCGTGCAAGCGGGGCCACACATTATGCGCGAACCAACTGAAGGCATCCTGGTTTGCCACATCACGGTATTGTCCCGTAAACACCAGGCTTTGTTCCGACACACGTTCCAGCGGAATATCAAAGTAGTCCAGGTCAATGCCCGGCGGCACCACGTTTACGCGCAATTCGGGCGCCTGTGCGGACAAGGTAAAATGGTCATAGCGGCTTAGGGTCAGAATCCGGTCCACGCATCGGTACAATTCGAACTCGAAGCGACGCAGATCCCGCGTCTGAATGTGCTCGCGAGCCGCCCGCCAAAAGGTTCGTTCGGGGAGAAAGAGCGGGGTGCGAGCCGACATGCTGCGGCATTCATGGATGGAAAGGATTTTCCGCGTCGCGGAAAGCCAGGGATTACGATACAGGTACTGGCCCATGCCGGTAAATTCAGCCAGAACCACGTCATAGCGCGTGGTATCGACCATCTCGCCTACGGCACGGTACATGGCCGGGTTTTGATCGGGCCAGAACGGCGGTGGAACAGGCGAAAAGGCATAATCGATCATCCGCTTCGTAAGCGACTTCCGGCCAGGTGCCGGAATCGTCCGGTATTCGAGCAGGGCATCGTACAGCGGATCCTGTTGCACGCCCTCTTCATGCCCGCGCAACGCGCACAAGCCGACCTCGTGCCCCCGCTCGATCAGGCGACGCATGCGTTGGTAAACAATCTGGTGACCGGCCACGGCGCGCGCGTGCGGCAGATGGCTGGAAAGGAAGAGGATCTTCATGAGGTGGAAGGTCCGTTTAGCCGGGAGACAAAGGCAAGAAATTCCTCTTCGCTGAGCGATTCCAGCGATAGCCCCTCCGCTGCGAGGGATTGGAGGATGTGTTCGCACCAGGCTTGCATGGCCGCATGGGTGGCTTCCGACCCCATCCAGACCCGGAAACAGTCGCCGCGGGTGACGCGCACATGGCCGTCTCGTGGGGCACCAGCCAAGCCGACAATGTGTTGAATTCGATCCGCCGAGGCACTTGTCATATCCGAACGATACTGAATTCACCCCGTGCGCGCCAGTGCTTTTGTGAATCCATTGTCCAACTTCACCGGTTGCATGCGACAGGAATCGGGCGCATGATGATCGACATGCAGCGTTGGCCTACAGCAAAAGATGAGCGATGGGTTTCCGGCGGTGTGGCCGGGTTGGACGCGCTAATCGATGGCTTCCGGCTGGGCGACAACGTGGTCTGGCAAGTGGACACGCTGGAAACCTACCGCCATTTCGCGCACGCGTTCTTTCGCCAGGCGGTCCGGGATCAGCGCACATTCATCTATATTCGCTTTGGCGCGCATGCGCCGATCCTCGCGAGCCAGCCGGGGATGGTGATCGAGTCATTCGATCCTCGTGACGGGTTCGACGTGTTCAGTGCACAGGTGAATCGTATCATTACGCACTGGGGCGCCCGGGCTTTTTACGTGTTTGATAATCTTTCCGGTCTGGTGGATTGGTGGGCCACCGATGAATTATTGGCGAGCTTCTTTCGGGCTACCTGTCCGTACCTGTTCGAGTTGGATACTGTGGCCTATTTTGCGCTCGAGCGCGATCACCACAGCGATGAAGCGGTACGGATCATTCGCGACACGACGCAGGTGTTGATCGATAGCATTGTGTTGGACGAGGCCCTCCACGTGCGCCCGTTAAAGGTGTGGCAGCGTCATTCCCCGCAAATGTTTTTGCCGCACCGGGTGGAGGCCGAGGATTGGATTCCGGTGATGCTGGAGGCGATGCCGGAAACAGCGTTGGTGCATGAAACTACGGCGCCTTGGGTGACGGTCTACAACGATCTGGCCGTGGGGGTGCGGGACGGGACGCTGGACAGGGCCTCGGCGGGGCGATTGCGGCGGAAATTGACGAGGATGTTGTTGGGTACGGACGAAAAGATTCTGCATCTGGCGGACCGGTTTCTGTCGCTTGATGCCCTGCTGCATATTCGTCGCCGGGTGGTGGGTACGGGGCGAATCGGCGGGAAGGCCGCCGGCATGATTCTGGCCCGGGCCATTGTGCGACAGCAATGTGACGACGTGGCCTCTGCTTTTCCATTGCTGGACGAGGACGCCTTTCACGTCGGGTCGGATGTGTTCTATGCGTTTCTGGTCCACAACGACTTGTTCCGGGCGCGTTTGTCGGTTACGCGGACCGGGGTGGTGTCGCATGAGGACTACGCGGAACTGGAGCGACGATTTCTTGCCGGGACCTTCGACGCGGCCCGCATAGACGCCTTTGCGGAGTTGCTGGATGCATTGGGCGATGCCCCGTACATTGTGCGGTCCAGCAGCTTGTTGGAGGACGGTTTCGGCAACGCGTTTGCAGGTAAGTATCGCAGTGAATTTTGTGTGAATGCCGGTACCCGCGAAGAGCGGGTGGAGGCATTTATGCGGGCGGTGAAGCTGGTCTATGCCAGCACACTCAATCCCGACGCGTTGAGTTACCGGCGTAACCGCGGCATGCTGGATAGTGATGAGCAAATGGCCATTCTGGTCCAGCGCGTTGCCGGCCAGCCCCATGGCCGCTATTTTCTTCCGTCGCTGGCCGGTGTCGCCTTTTCCCGGAACCTGTATGCGTGGACGGATCGCATCGATCCGCGGGCCGGCATGATTCGCCTCGTGTTTGGCTTGGGCACGCGGGCCGTCAACCGGGTGAGTCGGGATTATCCGCGCATGATTGCGGTATCGCATCCGGAGTTGCGACCGGAGATTGGTGAAGAGGTGGCGGCCTATTCGCAGCGCCACGTGGATGTGCTGGATTTGGACGCCGCCACCTTTGCCACCGTGCGGCTGAGGGAGATTTTGAAGCAGGGGCCGTTCCCGGAATTGCATCGGTATGTATCGATCATGCAAGAGGGCTATCTGACTGAGCCGGTTGGACGCCGGGTCCAGCCCGCGGCGGATGTGGTCTTGACGTTTAACCGGCTATTGAAAGAAACGGATTTCGTGCGGGTGATCGGCCGCATGCTGGCGGCGCTGGAGGAGATCTACGAACACCCGGTCGATACCGAGTTTACGGCCGCATTGACGGCGGACGGGGCGGTGGAGGTGAACGTGCTGCAATGCCGTCCGATGTGGCTGCCGGGCGCGCAGGCGCGCGTTGAAGTGCCAACCGATATTGCACCCGACGCCATTTGTTTCCGCACGAATCGCTTCATCAATGGCGGGGTAGCGGACCCGATTCGCTATATCCTTTATGTCGATCCGCGTGCCTATGCGCGAATCGAGGACGAACAATACCGGCGCACCTTGCCGCGCGTAGTTGGACAAATCAATCAGGACATGCGGTCGCGGGGGGAGCGGCTGCTGATGATGGGGCCGGGACGGTGGGGCAGCAGCAATCCGGAATTGGGGATTGGCGTGGGCTACGCGGATATCGATCAGGTATCGGTGTTGGTCGAGCTGGCCCATGAAGAGGATGGGCACGTCCCCGAGGTTTCCTATGGCACCCACTTTTTCCAGGATCTGGTCGAGGCGGAGATCATCTATTTACCGGTCTACCCGTCCGATCCAGACACGGCCTTTAATGACGCGTTTTTTCATTCCGCCACCAATGTGTTGCCGTCCTTGTATCCCACGTTGCGGCCGTACGCCGAGGTGGTCACACTAATTGATGTGCCGGCTGAACGCGGCGGCTGCCAGGTGCAGTTGGTCGCTGACCCGGAAACGCGTCAGGCGGTCTGTTATATGGCTTAACATCAGAGCAAGCTTGCACCGCAATCCAATCTCCGGTAAGCCTTTGCCGGTACAGGATCCGCTTGTTGCGGGTCGAAATGTTTGAACGAAAGGATCCCCCAGATGAGTGAGAATTTGAATCCCTTTAAGGTCGCGCAGACCCAGTTTGATGAAGCGGCGGAACGGTTAGGGTTGGAGCCGGCTATGCGCACACTGCTGCGCTGGCCCCGGCGCGAGTATAGCTTTACCATTCCTGTGAAAATGGATGATGGGTCGAGCCAGGTCTTTCACGGTTACCGGGTCCAGTACAATGACGCGCGCGGGCCGACCAAGGGCGGGCTGCGCTGGCACCCGGAAGAGACGATCGACACCGTGCGGGCGCTGGCGGCATGGATGACGTGGAAGACCGCCGTGGTGGATATTCCGTTGGGCGGCGGTAAAGGCGGGGTCACCTGCGATCCGAAGAAGTTGTCGGAAGGGGAAAAGGAGCGGTTGGCCCGCGGCTGGGTCCGCGCCGTGGCCCGTGAATTGGGCGAGCACCGGGACGTACCGGCACCTGATGTCTATACCACCCCGCAGATCATGGCGTGGATGATGGACGAGTTTGAAACCATCGTGGGGCGCTCGCATCCGGCGGTGATTACCGGTAAACCCTTGCCGCTCGGGGGGTCGCAAGGTCGCAACGATGCGACGGCGCGTGGGGGCGTCTATACCGTGCGCGAGGCGTGCGCGGCGTTGGACATCGATCCCGGCGGCGCCTATGCGATTCAGGGCTTCGGCAATGCGGGCCAGTTTGCGGCCCTACTGCATCGGCAGGTCTTGGGCGGCGGCAAATTGGTGGCGGTATCGGATACCAGCGGAGGGATCTATCAGCCGGATGGCTTCGATCCAGAAGAAATCATCGACTACAAAAAGAAGAACGGAAAAGTGGCCGGCTTTCCGGGTACCCAGCCCATCAGTAACGAGGAATTGTTGGAGCTTGAGGTTAATGTCTTATACCCCTCCGCGCTGGAGAATGTCATCACCGCAGAAAATGCCGGTCGCATCAAGGCCCGGATTAGCTGCGAGTTGGCCAATGGACCAACGACACCGGAAGCCGACGAAATTCTGTTTAAGAACGGGGTTCATGTGATTCCCGATTTCCTGGCCAATGCCGGGGGGGTGACCGTTAGCTATTTCGAGCAAGTGCAGGGCACCTACAATTACTACTGGCCCTTGGAACAAATCCATACCAGCCTCGATGCGCACATGACACGGGCCTATCAGGAGGTACGTCAATTGCAGCAGGAAATGAATGTGCATCCACGGTTGGCCGCGTACCTCGTGTCGGTCACCCGCGTGGCGGAGGCTGTTAAGCTAAGGGGTTGGGTCTGATTCCTCGTCGGCGAGGGCGCGGGCCCATTCGGCCGGGGTATTGAGATTGCGCAAGATGGCTGGATCGGGTACGGGCAGCCGATGCGTGTGCGGAGCCAGCAACGCGTGCATGGGCGTATCCGCGGCCGTGTCCGTGGCCAAGACCTCGACGAGCGTGCGCTGTGCGATCCAGACCACATGGCCGGGCGTGGCCTTGTAGGTCGGGCGGACCACCGCATGCAATCCGGTTTCTGCCTCTTCGCGCATCGCCTTGAAGGTGTCGAGGGAAACGCCGTAGGCGTCCACCGGCATGATGAAGCAGCCGTCAAAGGATGACAGGGGTTTCAGGCCGGCGCGGATGGAGCTTAGTCGGCCGGTGGCCCACTGGGGATTGATCACCGTTTCACAATTCGCCAGCGCGGGTTGCACGGTATCCGCCTGCGCGCCGACCACCACGAGGACGCGTTCGCAACCCGCTTGCTTCAAACGGTTGGATTGATGTTCCGCCAGTGGCGTACGATCGGGTAGGGGCAACAACGCCTTGGGCGTACCCATCCGGCTGGAGGCGCCGGCGGCGGTAATCAGTCCGGCATGACGGTACCGGCGCGGAGCATGAGTCCATGGCGCGTGGGTATTGGTGGCGACGGTGTGTATGCCGTGAAGGCTTTGCCATTGCGCTGCGGGAATATGCTGCTGCATACCGGCCACGGCATAGCCTCAAGCGGTTCCGGCATCCGGCAACGAATGCTGTTCGGCCTTGGGTTCGCGCGTCAATAGATCGCTAACGGCGTCGCGGGGATTCTTCCCTTCATGGACGATGGCATAGACCTCCTCCGTAATCGGCACATCGATGCCAATATCCCCGGCCAGCGCACGGGCGTTGGCGCAGTTCCAGACGCCTTCGGCGACCTGCTCGGTACGCTGCAGAATCTGCTCCAGCTTATCGCCCCGCCCCAGCGCCTCGCCCACCCGGCGGTTCCGGCTCAATTGACTGCCACAGGTGACGATCAGATCGCCCATACCGCTCAATCCGCTGAAGGTGATGGGCTGTGCGCCAAGGGCCACGCCGAGCCGCGTCATTTCAGCCAAACCGCGAGTGATCAGGGCCGCTTTGGAATTGTCGCCAAAACCGATCCCATCCGATACGCCGGCGGCGATGGCGATCACATTTTTCAACGCGCCTCCCAATTCAACACCGATAATGTCATCGGAGGTATAGACGCGGAACACGTCGGAGTTAAACGCTTCCTGGACCGCAACAGCGGCCGCCTCGACGGTGCTGGCGGCCACGACGGCGGTGGGCACGCCGCGGGCTACTTCCTCGGCGTGGCTTGGCCCGGATAGCGCGACCAAGGGATGATCGGGCAGCAGTTGCGCGGCCGTTTCGGTCATACGATGGTGGGTATCCTTATCCAGCCCCTTGGTTACACTGGTGACGATGATGTGGGGCGGCAGGTGCGGCCTAAAGGCTTGGACCACCTCGCGATAGAATTTTGATGGAATGGCCAGGATCACCAATTCGGCCTCGGCTACCGCTGTCGCGTGATCGGCGGTCCACACGAGCGCGGCAGGGCAGGGGATGCCGGGCAGGAATTTTTCGTTTTCCTCCCGGGCACGGATTTGTTCAATGTATTCGGGAAAGGGGCCCCAAATACGGACGTGATGACCGTTGCGATGCAAGACCAGGGCCAGGGCGGTGCCCCAACCGCCATCGCCGATCACGGCTATGCGTTGTGGTTTCATGGCGTTTCGTTCTCTGTTGGCTTGCGGTGGGCGCGGTTAAAGCGATGTTCGGTGCCGGCGCGGATTCGCTGGATATTGGTTCGGTGCCGGACGATGACCAACCCACCTAATCCGGTCAAGACCGTCGCGAGCACCGGGTTTTCCGCGCCGTAAAGAACCCAGCCGGCCACCGGTATGGCCGTCGCCGCGCAGATTGAGGCCACTGAGACATAGCGACCAAGCGCAAAGGTGACGACCCATGCAATCAGGCCGATAAGGACGGCCAGCGGCGCCACGCCCAGCAGCACGCCGGCGCTGGTGGCCACGCCTTTGCCTCCTTTGAAGCGGAGGTATACCGGCCAATTGTGCCCGATGATTGCCGCGCATCCGCACAGCAGGCCGGCGTTGATGGGTAAGGCTTCCGCCGCCAGCCATCCGGGCAAGGCCGCCGGCAACCAACCTTTGGCCACATCGGCCACGAAGGTCAAGATGCCCCAGCCCTTGCCGACCGACCGAAAGACATTGGTGGCACCGACATTGCCACTGCCGACGTGGCGAATATCCACGCCTTGGGTTCGCGCAATCAGCAGGGCAAAAGGTATCGCACCAATCAAATAACTGGCTAGCACAAGTCCGATGATCATGGGCATAGCCTACTATGCTGCAGCGCGACTGAATAGGCCGAAATTACCGTGCCCCCTGCGGGGTAGAGTTTGCCTGCCACGCCAGCCGCTGTAGGCGGGCACGGCGGTTGCATGGCGCTGCCACCGTGCCCGGGTCAGACCTTAGTTCCGCCAGCGGCCGCCACCTTGCCGTCGTTGCTCCTCGCGCTGTTCGCGGCGCATTTCCCGCCGCTGCCATCTGCGTTCGGCGGCCCAGAACGGTTGCAAATCCTCGTTCCGGACCTCGAAGGACTCGTCTTCCGTCTCGATCACACGGGCGATGTAATGGTTGTCCGGCAGGCGTTCGGTCCGGAAGGCCTCGACCCGTAAGGTGGTGCCCGGTTCGAGGCTGTCGGTGAAGGAGCTTACCGCTTCGGCGGCGCCCACGTGCAGGTTGATCAGTTGATCGTCCGCTACCCGTAGAAACAGGTGCACACCGATAACCGCTTCGCCGGTGGTATGCTTGCAGGGACCCGTTTCGACCCGTTCAAGCGTGCCCTCCAGATGAACCGGCTCGGCTTGTACCCCTTGTCGGGCCAGGCCAACGGCCTCACCGGTTCCTCGTTGGGCGAGACCGGTTGCGGCAAAGCCCACGATCAAGCCGAATGTTAGCAGGTGCTGTTTCGTTGTCATGATGTCGCTCGCTTTCTCCTCGCTTTCGCCTCGCTACCCATACAACGGACGAGCGTGAAGAAACGTCTAAAGAAATCGGAAAAAATCGATGATGGGGATGTTCAGGTCGTGTGCGGGCGATCGCGTCGACGCAGGCGCAGGCGGCGAAAGCGCCACTGTCGTACCCGGCGCCGTCGTTCGCGCAGGCCG
>SKLK01000141.1 GCA_007123265.1 Kiritimatiellia bacterium | reverse complement strand
GCCGATACAGGCCGGCGATCGACTGCAGGTGGAATGCGGCGAAATCGTGAAGACCCATTTTGTGACGGCACTGGCGATTACCGCCGTGGACCCCGAAAACGACACGGTCAGCGGCACCGCTGAACCGGAAACATGGATTGATGTCGGGGTGCACGACAGCGGTGTGCAGCGTCATGTCCAGGCGGATGAACACGGCGATTGGATCGCCGATTTCTCGGCAGCCGTTGGCACCGATCCGTGGGATCAAGCGTATGACATCACTACAGGTTCAGGGGGCTATGCCGAACAAAGAGATGAGGAGGGGGACGCAACTTCCGTGAATTGGTATGTCGCAGACCCCATACTTCGCATCGAGCTTCAGCACAATAACGTTCGCGGGCAAGCATGGCCACCCCATGCCACGGTCGAGGTCACCATCGGTGATCCTGCCGATCCGGACTATTCCGATACCGTTCATGCCAATCATCATGGGGATTGGTGGCTGCACATAGACGACGACCATCGCCTGCAGGCCGGTGATGTTGTCACGGCCGATGATGGCTTCTACACGCGAACGATGACGATTCCGGTTCTTGAAGTGACCGGCGCCGATCCGGACAACAACTTGGTATCCGGGATCGCGCCCGCCGAGACCGAAATCGCGGTGCGGATTGGCGAGGTTACGCTAACCACAACCTCGGATGAACACGGAGAGTGGCAAGTCGACTTTTCGGGGCAGGCGAATATCGAGGATGGAACCGAGGGTTGGCTCTATCTGGAAGATGAGTATGGGAATGTCGCTGAAACTTTCTGGCGCTATGCAACACTAGACATTGAGGATATTGAACTCGTCAAACTCTCTGTCCCGGAAGGAGACTTTCATGTGTTCGAATTACTCATCATCGGAGACGGCTTACTTAGCGCCCGGTTTCAGGCTCCGTCGGGCGATTGGTATGACCTATTTAAAGATTGGGACGAATGGCTATTCTGGACGTCCGCCGATTCCATGGAGGCCATTGATGCTGAGTTCACGACCGGAGAGTACCGAGTGGAATTGAACCATTATCATGGAACGGAGACGGTTTATCTGGACTATCCCGAACATATCGAAAGGCCCAATGCGACGCCCGTCATCATTGCTCCACCCGCTCGTCAATCGGATGTGCACCCAGTGGACGTCGTGTTTGAGTGGGAAATGGTGCACGAGCCAAACTTCGAATTCATATTCCGTTTTGTCGAAGATGAGCTATTCCATGACCTTGAGGACGGCTGGGCTGCCATTCAATTTGACCCGTCAGAGGAGGATATGCCGACGCAGGATATCGTGTCGGAATTGCAACCCAACCGCCTGTACATCAGCAATATCGCTTTCGCCAATGTCGAAGAGGGCATGACCAGCGGTGATCTGGAACTGGAGTATGTTGTGATCGAGGCGATATTGGGCACGACCGTATTCTCGACCAACACCGATGAAGAACTATTCGACCCGATCGAATTTGTTCAAATTGATCGGGGAAGATGGGGCGACGGAGACTTCTCCTTTGTGTTTGAGGTCGAGTTCAGCGAGTCGCTCCAGATTCCAGGAGAATCACCGCTATTTCATCGACTCAAACTGTGGACGCCGGAGGACGAGTATTACACGCTGTTCGATGCCACGCGCCAGAGTGAATTCGGCGACGTGGTGGAATTAGAGCTGTATGATGAGGACCTCGCCAGCCTTCCGGGCCACGGCTGGTATGCGCTGGTGGTGCAGCAGGATGATGCCTCGGCGGTGGCCACGTGGTTCCTGTTTGCCGAGCCGGAGAGTGGAGCGCCTTTGCAGATGCCTGAACAGGCGCCCGTCATTACGCAGCCGCAGCCGGATGCCGTCGTGGCCAACCCGGTGACCTTTAGCTGGGAACCGGTGACGGATGAGGCGATAAAGAATATCGGGGTTATTCATGCGCCCGAGGCGTTGATCCTGCTGAGCCCCGAGGCGGTGGACTATAGTCCGCCGGAAGCTCTGCCCGTCGGGGCGCAGCATGTGCTGGTTATTTTTGGCGAGCGACACGCTGATCTGCATAATGCAGACGCCATCCCATACGAGGTCAGCCAGTACATCGCTGCCGGCGTGGACTTCACAGTGGGGTATACGTTGACCTACGAGGCTGGTGCCGGGGGGTGGTTGGAAGGGCTGGTTGAGCAGGTGATTGCCCCCGACGGGAGTGGTGAACCCGTGCAAGCCCTCGCAGAGGACGGCGCCCTCTTTTTGCAATGGGATGACGGAGATGATCGTGTCGTACGCACGGACGAAAACGTACAGGCGGACGGCACCTTTACGGCGCTTTTCCAAAGTGCGGGCGGCGTGCCAATCGACTGGTATGATGACCACGGCATCAAGCGGGAAGGGGAAGAAGATTGGGATGCGGTGGATCAACGGTATGATGTCGACAAGCGCATGACCCTGGTCGAGCAATTTGTTGCTGATCTGGATCCGACGGATCCCGCCTCGGTATTCCGGATATTGAATGTCGATCCCGGCCCGCCGATGACGGTGCATTTTGAGCCCGGCTCAGCAGAGCGCATGTATGTGCTCCAGTTCACGGATGATCCGGCGAATCATGACTGGGAACAAGTCCCCGGCGCAGCTCCGCGTCTGGGCAGCGGAGGCGACGATGCCCTGTCCGATCCCCATGCGTCACCCGTGCGCTTGTACAGGATTCAGGTGGAACTGCCGTAGGTCGGCGGCTGCCAAACTGGGCTCATGCCTTCTTGTTGGCAGTGCCGAGCTGGGGCTCGGCGTTCCCGGGTTGATGGAGCAGTACGCTGGGTGCAATTCCTGGCAGTGCCGAGCTGGGGCTCGGCGTTCCCGGCTTGGATGCACTATGGTTGAATATCCCGGGAGCGCCGAGCCCCAGCTCGGCACTTATCTGCCATATGCACTCGACCACTTCCAGTCCCCCGGCTGTTCACACAGCCCGGCTTGAACGGGATTATTATGGATATACTCCACCACACTTCGATAATGGTGATCGTCCCTTATGTAGCGATCCCAATATTCGCGCATCCAAAGGGCTTTCCCGGGAACGCCGAGCCCCAGCTCGGCATTATGAGCAAAGGCCCATCGTCCGGTGTACGACTTCCAGGATTGTACAATACGCGCCAAGGACGCATCTGGCCGTATCAACCCATGCACATGATTGGGCATGACACACCACGCACAGAGTTGATAGCGATCCCCGTCAAACTTTAACAACGTCTCTGCCATCACTGCGGCCATTTTGGGGTGCCGTAGCGCACAACAACCCATACCGGCATCCAGCCAGGCTTCGATCTGTTTGCGCCGCTCCACGTCCTGTCGGTCGATGGGATAGACTTGAAGTTCCTGCTCCAGTTGCCGGAGTTTGGTTTGTGGCAATGAATCAGCGAGGCGGAAGGTGATGAACTGGTGGATGTAGTTCGAGTCGTAATGCGGAAGATAGCCGCGGGTGTAGCGGCGGGGCGCTGGTTGAGTGTCGGGGCGCGGCTTCATGGCGGGAGGGTAGCTGTGCCATGCGGATTGGGGAAGCTGATTTTTTTGCCGAGCTGGGGCTCGGCGTTCCCGGCTTGATGGAACAATGCACTCGGTGCATTTTCTGGGAGTGCCGAGCTGGGGCTCGGCGTTCCCGGCTTGATGGAACAATGCGCTCGATGCATTTCCTCGGCGTTCCCGGCTTGATGGAACAATGCGCTCGATGCATTTCCTGGGCGTTCTCGGCTTGATGGAACAATGCGCTCGATGCATTTCCTAGGCGTTCTCGGCTTGATGGAGCAGTACGCTGGGTGCGTTCCCGGGAACGCCGAGCCCCAGCTCGACATTCTGCTGTCAATGCATCTTAGCGTGCGACCAGCTAAGCCAGCATCACCGTGCTGAGAATCGCTGTCAGCGCTTGGTCATCTTGCAGATCCCAGCGTTTGCCATCAATAGCCACCCACGATTCGAATCGGCAGGGTGGGGCCGCGCGATGCGGCATCCACTGCCGCCTCGAGGCCGGTGGAGTCCCCGCCAATGATCAGTATGTCGATATCCGGTATGACATTCGCTTCCTAACCGTCCGCATCCGGCACGATAGGATAGCGATGCCCCACGATGCCGTAGAGATCAAGTATCCAGTGGGCAAGCGGATGCGCCTGTCTAAACAAACAGGGCGCAAATTGACAGTACAACACACTATGTGTATAAATATACACATGAGAACCAATATTGTATTGGATGATGTGTTGGTGCGGGAAGCCGCTGCGATTACTGGTCTGCGATCAAAGAAGGAATTGATTCACCGGGCATTGCAGGTGCTGATTCAGAAAGAGCACGAGAACCGTCAGCGTGCTCAGTACGATGAGCGGATCTTAGATATTCAGCAGCGAACAGCGGGTTTGGCGTTGCGAGAGCGGCCGCATCAGATCGTCCGCGCGGATCGGGAGCGGCGATGATCAAACGTGTTCTTGACACCAGCGTGGCGTGCGCATGGTATTTACCCGAAGCTTTTGCCGAGTCGGCCCGCGCGTGGCAGCGAAAGATGGTGGAAGGCGAGGTTCAACTGCTGGTTCCCGGCTTACACGCCTTGGAGTTTGGCAATGTCTTGCGGACGTATGTTCGACGCGGTGAACTGACCGCCGATCTAGCCAGGGAAATTTATACGACGCATCTGCAAGCCCCTTTGCAATGGGAGGAGCCGGTTCGCGCCACCCTGTTAGACTTGGCAATGACTTATGAGACCACCACCTATGATGCCGCCTACATTTCTTTGGCGCTGCATTACAAGGCGCCTCTGTTAACGGCAGAGCGGACGACCACTCCTTGGGTGGTCAAATTGGGCAAGCTGGTCGATCTGGTTAGTCCGTAAGCGCACAGCGAATGAAGGGTTACCGAGCCCCGGCTCGGCATTCTCCGGTCAAAGCATCTTAGCGTGCCACCAACCAAGCCAGCATCAACGTGCTGGCCAGCGCGGTCAGCGCTGGGTCATCCTGCAGGCGCCAGCGTCGGTAGTTTGGCGGGGTCGATATCCACACCGATCAGGATGGCGACCGGATCGAATTCTATTTGTACGCCCACCCGTTTCATGGAGACGGAATCGGATCCGTCCACACGCTGGAAATAAATCGGGAACTCCTCTTCATCCAAATAGGCCATCCCTTTGGCCCGCAGCACTTCCGGGGGTAACGTCTTCAGGTAGGCTTCAAGATCGGCTTGCGGCATGCGGGCGGGGAGGGGGACCTCCATGCTGGCAAAATGATGCTCGGCATGATGGTGGTGGTGACGGTGCCGATGGTGAGTCCCGGACGGTTCGCTCTCTTTATTGAAGCGGCGGGGCGGTAAGCGACCGCATTCCTTTAGCAAGCGATGCGCGGCCTGCGTGAGATGCTCAGGCGTGGTCCAGGTCAGTTTGGGGGCCAACGCTTCTACAGCTGATAGTACCTCGGTCGAGCGCTCCATGGTGACTTCGTCCCGGCGAGTCAATACCCCATAGCCAGCGGTCTCCACCTGCGACCGCTCAAGACGATTGTTCCAATGTCGTTTCTGCCAGCGTTTGCCATCAACGACCACGATTTGAATCGGCAGGGTGTAGCGCGCGGTGGCGTCATCGGCCGTAAAGATCTCGATCAGTTGCGTGGCATCCGCCGTCCCGTTGGCCTCGATCAACATCACGCTTTCCGGGGTCAGCGGCGCCGAACGAAGCGCATCGAACAGGGCATCGCGCGACCCGCAACAGACACAGGTCCCCGCAATCGGCTCCACCAACGCGGTGTACTCCTCAAACGACGCGGCATCCACGCGGGCATTTTGATAATCGTTAAGGATGATATGCGGCCGTATGCCGCTCTCGATCAGCATCGGCACCATGTTGCGTAACAGCGTGGTTTTGCCCGCACCGAGAAATCCGGTGATGAGGTATAGCGGCGTCATTCTGTGCCTTCCGTCATAATCGTTGCATTACTACTTGTGCTGAATGCGAAAGCACAAAGATATATACTGATAATTAATTATCAAATAAATTCTGTTTGCTAAATATTATTAATCATGCTATTTTTACATCATGCAACGGACTCAAATACAAATACCTGATCAGTTGTTTGAATCTGCGCGGTCTTTGGCTAGACGTCAGGAGATTTCGTTTGCCGAACTGGTCCGGCGCGGATTGGAGTACCTGGTCGCCACCCAGCCGCGCCCGTCGGAGAAAGCGGGGAAATGGGCATTGCCGCCAGGGAAGGATTTGCGCGCGCGTGATCCGTTTGTAGATGAAGACTGGCGAGCCCGTATTTACACGGACCGGCTATGCGTGTCGGAACCGTCTGTTTCCTATAAGACCGGAACGAGGAAAAGGAAGAGAAGGTGATTTCCTGCGATACCAACATCCTTTTTCATGCGTGCGATGCCGCGTCGCCGTCGCATGAGCGCGCGCGCCAATTTCTCTCCGAGCACCAAGGGAATCAGCGGTTTGTGCTCTGCGAACAAGTGTTGATGGAGTTGTATGTTCTTTTGCGCAATCCGGCAGTCTGCAAGAATCCGCTTTCTGCGGCGGACGCGGTAGCCGTTATCCAAACGTTTCGGAGCAATCCGGAGTGGCGCATTGTGGATGCGGTTCAAGACGGACGCATGATGGAGCAGGTCTGGGAGTGGGCGGCTAAACCCGGTTGCGCGTATCGCAAGGTATTTGATCTGCGCCTGGCCGCGACGCTGCTCGCCCACTGCGTGCAGGAGTTTGCCACCGGCAACGTCAAAGACTTT
>SKLK01000279.1 GCA_007123265.1 Kiritimatiellia bacterium | reverse complement strand
GTCTGGATTCTTTTCTCAGCGCCGCTCGTTTAGACCACCTTCCCGTTTAAGTGACACTTAACCGTCACCCTTAACTGGATACACTTAATCGCCTTGCTTCATCGAGAAGTTATTATCCGACACCGGGTAAGTGTTTGGGTAAGGGTATCCGTTTCCTGCCTTCGGCGGAAAGGGTGGCGACGAAGTGTACTCCCTATTGGGTACTGGCATAAGATTTACTTACCGCGACTGCTCCTTGCCTCTCAAACCTGGTTCGGATAACGATTACGAGGCTCGCCACGTTCCCCCCCCTACTCCACGCTTGCCCCTCGTTTCCCTTATCCGTATGGTGCGTCCCGCGCCTCATGAAACGGAAGAAGAAAAAGAATCGTAGAAAGCGACCTGCCGCCGGTCAACGGGCAGCTCGTCCGTCATCCTGCAAAGCTCTGACCATCGTCGACTCCGCGCGGATTCGGCGCAAGGCGATGACGGATTGTCGACGGGCCCGGGCCACGTTTGACAAGGCGGAAGCTGAGCTGGATGTCTTCGAAAACAAGGATAAGCCCGCGTTTGTCCGCTGGTATCATATGGAGCTGGGTCCCTTGATCGAGGAGGCGAAGATGCAAGCGCGTCAGCTTCATGAACTACAGTATCGGATGGAGCGATTGAGTCGCTTTGCCGAAATGAAAAGGTGCGGCATTCGAGAGGCGACCCGCATCTATGAGCGATCGACCGAGGCGTTCGAAGCCATCGAGCGGAAACTGGAGGAGCGTGCCGCACAGGAAGAGGAGCTTCGTCGCCAGCGAGCCGAGCGCCAGCATAATCTGGCCATGCAGGAACTGCGCAAAACTCTGCATTCATTTCTTCGAGAACAAGCTAAACAGATCAAGATGTATCTCCGTCAGGGCGCATCCAAATCCGATTTGTTCTACGATCTTTTGGGCTTCTTTTCCGATCAAGAGGATATCGACCCCGTCGTCTGTCTCGCGGCGCTGCAGGATGATGAAGGGGAACAGGTCTTGAAAGAAGTCGGATTGGCGGGAGCACTGGATCATGACGACGCGCCGCCGGAGGAGGACGATCTCCCGCCTGAGCTCAAAGCCATGTTCGCGAATATATTCGATTTCCCGTTGGACGACCCTGAGCTAGCGGAATCGCTGGGCGCCAAGCCGCCTACGCCGCCCACGGACGATGCCCGACTAACGAGTTTATACCGCGAACTGGCGTTTGCCCTGCACCCGGACCAGTCGGACTCGAATGCCGATCCAGCTAAGTTGGAGTTGTGGCATCAAGTGCAGGCGGCGGCTGAAGCGCGGGATTTGGATCGAATGGAAGTGCTCTACGCGCACATGCAGGTATTAGTCGGCGAATTGAGTCCCGCTACACCGGTTTCCCGCCTGACGGCCCTAACGCAAATGTATCGCAGTTCCCGTGACGCGTTGCGTCGTCGCATCCGCACATTGCGGAAAACGATGGAGTGGGGCTTCGCGACCGCGGATGATATGCGCCGAGCAGAATTGAAGCGTCATTGCACCGCTCACTTGGAAGAAGACATTGCCCTATTCCGCCAGCGCGTCGAATATGCCGAAGCCCTCTACGAAAAGGAATTCAAGCCCCGCGCAAACAAATCCGGTCGGCCCTCCAAGCCAGCCGGACCCGCCCCTGCCAATGGTCAGACTTCTTTTGAAAGCTTATGGTAATGAAATGCAGAGCGCTTTGACAGAAATCAGGAAACGTCTTGGCAACTAAGACATGGAGACGTTATTTGCATACGGGACATTGCTGTGTCCTGCGATCATGAGAGATGTTACCGGACTTGATCTGCAGGGCGAGCCGGCGACGCTGGAAGGATTTCGCTGCGGCCTGGTTCGGGATGAAGTCTTTCCGGCCATCCAACCCGCTCCCGGCCATTGCGTGCAGGGAGCGATTTATCAGCCCATTACTGCACCCGCCTGGTCGCGGCTGGACCGTTTCGAAGGGGCGATCTACAAGCGGCAAACGGTTAGCCTCCGCTTAGCCAATGGGCGCGCGGTACCCGCCGAAACGTACGTGATTGCCCCAGCCCATATCCATTTACTGACTGACCATGAATGGGATTTCGACCATTTTTCGCTTCACGACAAATCGCGCTTCATTGCCGACTACGGCGGCTATGCCCATTTGTCGGGGTAATACCAGGCAAAGCCCCCTGCAGCCTCTTGTCCCCGTGCAAGACACCATGCTAGCATCCCGTTCATGACTCAGCCCGATTCCATCGTCTTGCGCAAGACTGATCAAGGGATGTCCTTGATCGATTATCTCGCTCGCGAACGAGCTTGCTCGCAACGACAAGCCAAAAACCTGTTGGATCAACGTGTCGTATTCGTCAATAACCGACGCGTATGGATGGCCAAGCACAAGCTCGTTGCCGGCGACCGCATTACGATCGTCTCTTCCGTTTCAACGCGCCCAAAAGAATGGCGACCGGAGGTGCTTTACGAGGATGCCGACGCTTGGGTGATCAACAAACCGGCGGGCATGGTCTCGGTGGGACCCGATAGTGTGGAATCGCGCCTGCAACAATTGTGGTCGGATCAGTATGTGCGGGTGGCACATCGATTGGATCGGGAAACGACCGGTTGTTTGTGCGTGGCCCGTAGCGCGGCTGGGTTCGACCGCATGGTGGAGGCGTTTGCGACACAGCGGGTGGTCAAGCTCTATGACGTGCTGGTGATGGGCATACCGCGTCAAGCAAGCGGCACCATCCGCCACAAGCTGGACCGGCAAACCGCCATCAGCCATTGGCACTGCATGGCCAGCCACCGATCCGTCTCGCATCTTCAGGTGCGGATTGAAACCGGTCGCACCCATCAGATCCGTCGGCATCTCGCCGCCGCCGGCCTTCCGGTCTTGGGTGATCGCCACTATTTGACTGTGGCCTTGGCCGACGAACGATTTCAACGCGTACCACGTCAAATGCTGCACGCCACCCATTTTTCGATTCGGCCAATTGCAGAATTGGATGGCCGGTTGTCCGCCACCGCACCTTGGCCCGCCGACTTCCGCGATGTGATGAGGCGATTTGGCTTGAAGCGGAGTCGTCGAACAGGGAAATAGGACATTTGATTTGCCAATTACCGCGCCATGTTTATCATACCGAACGATCGAATGAATTAAGGAGGGCGCGTGAGTACATCATCCACAGGCGAGCGTTGGGGAACGCGCATTGGCGTGATATTGGCGGTGACGGGAAGTGCTGTGGGCCTGGGGAACTTCCTGCGATTTCCCGGTCAGGCCGCACAGAACGGGGGGGGGTTGTTTATGATCCCCTATCTCGTTGCCTTTTTAATTGTCGGTATTCCCTTGGCATGGTCCGAGTGGGCCCTCGGCCGATACGGCGGTACGCGCGGACACAATTCGGCCCCGGGCATCTTTCGAGGCGTCCTGCAAACCCCGAACGGCTCCTACGTCGGCATGCTCGGCACGGTCATGCCGGTGCTTATCTACACGTATTACGTGATCATCGAGGCCCTGTGCCTCTTTTATGCATGGCATTACCTAACCGGGACACTGGCTGGTTTCGGCGACAGCGTCAGCGCGATTGGCGAGTTTTTTGCCTCATCGTTGGGCCTGGAGGAACATGGTGCAATGTTTGCCTCGGGGCAGGCGCAATTCCTCGGATTCGTCGTGTTCTGCTTTTTCATCAACTTCTTTTTAATCTACCGCGGATTAAGTCGCGGGATTGAACGCTTCTGCGCGGTGGCTATGCCACTGCTGGTAATTAGCGCCTTCATCGTGCTGATCCGGGTCCTAACACTAAATCCGATGCCGGACACCCCGGATCAGAACTTGATGGCGGGACTCGGTTTTATGTGGAATCCGGCCCAGGATGAGCGATCGATCTTTGAAACGCTGGCCAACCCCGATGTCTGGCTGGCGGCAACGGGCCAAATCTTCTTTAGCTTGTCGCTTGGATTCGGCTTAATCCTCACCTACTCCAGCTATTTGCGGAAGGACGACGATGTCGCCCTCTCCTCCCTCACGTCGGTATCCGGCAACGGTTTTTGCGAAGTCGTGCTAGGCGGAATGATCGCGTTGCCCGCCGCATACATCTTTCTCGGTCCAGTGTTTTTATCGGATCCGAGCAACATCGGTACGTTTAGTCTTGGTTTTATCACGCTACCGAATGTCTTTAACCAAATGCCGGCGGGGAACTTTTTTGGCTTCCTCTTTTTCTTCCTTTTGTTCCTCGCAGCCATCACCAGTTCCCTGTCCATGCTTCAACCGTCTATTGCCCTGTTGGAGGAAGGACTTGGCATTACGCGAAAGCCCTCCGTCGCCATTTTGGGCTTCATTACCTTTACCGGCACCTTCTTCATCGCGTATTTCAGCGCGGGATTGCAGGCCTTGGACACGATGGATTTTTGGATGGCCAACTTTTTCATCTTCATCTTCGCCACGGTTCAAACCTTGATCTTCGGCTGGGTAATCGGTCCGAAACGAGGCTATGAAGCACTGACGCAAGGTGCCGAAATAGGCGTGCCCCGCTGGATTATGTTCGTCATCCGCTATATCTCGCCGACCTTCCTGATCGGGATCTTTGCGCTCTGGTGTCAGCGCAGCCTGCCGGGACGCTGGCAGCAGATTATTACGCCGCCTGAAGGCGAGCCACCGGTGGTGCTGATGGTGCTTGGGTTTATCGTGCTGGTGTTGCTGTTTTTCAGCTTTGTCATCGCCGGCGCCAACCAACGGTGGCAGCAGCAAGCAGCGAAAGGGGTATCCACATGACCATGGCAGGATGGATTCTAATGTTAACCGCCATTGGCGGCATGACCACTTTGCTCGCGTGGTGCGTGTATAAGATTGTGTCAACGCCGGGGGCGACTGAACATTTGCACAGTCCGTTGGACATTGATCCCGGCGACACCGAGGGCTGATAAGTGTAGGCCGCCCCCCTCGACGTGGGCGGTGCCTAGTTCCGGTGACGGTAGGTGATCCGCCCTTTGGTCAAGTCGTAAGGGGACATTTCCACGGTGACCCGATCACCGTTGGTGATACGGATAAAGTGTTTGCGCATTTTACCGGATATATGCGCCAATATTTCGTGGCCATTGGCTAATTTCACCTTGTACATCGTGGCCGGCATCACCTTTGTGACGACTCCATCCAATTGCACAAGTTCTTCTTTCGTCTCAGCCATATATATCTTCTCCCATGGGTTTATGTAGCGCGGAAGAGCCTACACAGCGTAGTGATCGGACGCAAGCGAAAGTCGCATTAATAATACACACGCCAAAGAAACAGGCCATGGGGCGGTGCGGTGGGCACACGGGCCGTGCGCACCCCTGACTTCAAAATAGCCGCTGCGGTGTCCGGATCAACTTCACCGCGTCCGACACGGATCAGAAATCCCGCTAAGCTACGCACCATCTTGTAGAGAAAGCCGTTCCCCTTGGCCTGGATCATGATTTCCGAGCCTTGCTTCCTAACGGTAAGCAGTTGCACATGACGCCGGGTCCCCTCTAGTTCGCGATTGGGATTAGCGGCAAAGGCGGCAAAATCATGTTCCCCTTCCAAGTGCCGGGCCGCTATCTGCATGGCCTGCACATCCAAGGGCTCGCGCACCCATACGCGGTATCGCCGAATATCTGGAAGAAGCACCGGTGCATTGTGAATGAAATATCGGTATTCCTTCCCTGTGGCGCTGAAACGGGCATGGAATTCGGGTGATACCGCGCGTACTTTGAGCACCCGTATGGCCTCCGGAAGCAATGCGTTCAGGGCCCGCATCAGTTGCTTCGGTGTCATGGCCCGGCTTGCGCACTCGAAATGAGCCACTTGTCCGCGTGCGTGTACCCCGGCATCGGTTCGGCCACTGGCCTCAACCCGAATCGTCTCCTGCGTCAGTTCCCGCAGTACCCGCTCAAACTCGCCTTGTATGGTCACACGACGCGGTTGGACCTGCCAGCCGGAAAAATCGCTGCCATCATACGCGCAATCCACGCGATACCTGCATGGCCCCGTCATGGCGGTTCGGGAAGCTCGGGTAATCCGGCTTGCGCATCAAGGTAGTGTTGCAGGATGATTTGCGCCGCCAGCTTGTCCACCACCTGTTTACGGCGGTTTCGGCGGGCGCCACCGGCGATCAACGCTTGTTCAGCCGTGCGGGTACTATAACGCTCGTCCCAGAAACCCACTGGTAGACCACCGGCCTCTTGCAGCGCCCGGCCAAAGCCAAGCGCTTTTTCCGCCGCCGGCCCGTCCCCGCCATCCAGGCGCACCGGTCGCCCGACAATGATGCGTTGTGCGCCATGGGTTTGGGCGAGAGCGATCACGTCCCGCACCGCTTGATCACGGCCTTGAACCGTGATCACCCGCAAGGGCGTCGCTATGGTGGCGGATTCATCACTCAACGCCACCCCGATGCGGCGTTCACCATAGTCAATCCCCAAGAGGCGAGCCATACACCGTTAATCCCTGGACTCGTAGTCGTCGTCGGTTTCAAGACCTTCGGTGTCGTCCAACAATTCACCTAGATCATCCATGAATTGTTCCCCCACCGTCGGGTCTGTATCGGCCGCCTCTTGCTCCTCAAAGACGTCTTCAGCCTCAGCGGGCACGGCCTCATCTTCTGCCGGTAACAGGACTTCATCCACAAGTGGCGGTAGCACCGCCTCCTCATCGCCCGCCTCTTCAGCCTTGTCCTCGGCCAGAGGGACGGCATCCGGGTCCTCAACCGGATCGGCCTCATCTTCCGGCCACACATCGGGTTCGC
>SKLK01000028.1 GCA_007123265.1 Kiritimatiellia bacterium | reverse complement strand
TTCCAACGATTGGAAAATCACCCGCAAATTTTTCCAACGATTGGAACGCTTGTATAACTTGCGAGCAACACGCAAAATCTAACAATACGGCTAAACGGCTGTCAATTCCGCAGCGTTAGGCTATGGTCTCGGAGCAAAGATGGTACAGATGAAAAAAATGGGTGGCAGACACGAATTAAAGCGCTTGCAGGTGGCGGCATTGGCGGAGGTCGATGCGGTGCAGCGGGCGTTGCCGCGCCCGCTGCGGGCCAAGGCGCTACAAATTCCGGTCGTGTTGGAGGGGCAACCGGCTCCGGCACTGATTAACGATGGCCTCGAACCGGATGTGTTGGGCCTCTACGTGGGCGAAGACTATGCCGATGCCGACGCGGGCGTGGAAAATGTGCCGGCCCAAATCTTTCTATACCTGTTCAATATTTGGGCGTATGCCCGGCGCGATCCCGAGGATTTCCGTCACGAGGTGCGGATCACCTACCTGCATGAGCTGGGACACTTTCTGGGATTGGACGAGGATGACCTGGCGCTGCGGGAGATGGATTGAGGATCTGATATGCGAAACGATGCTGAAGATTTAGCCCGCTCACTGGAATACGATTATCGCAGTCACCGTCCGTTGCGCACCATCGTCGACTTGGTTGGTCGTTCGCCGCTCTGGTATGTGGCGGTGTTGCTGGTGCTGTTGATTAAGCATTCCCCGGTGTGGGTGATCCCGTTTCTGACGGCGCAGGTGATCGATTCGCTGACGCAGCCGGACACCTTTTCGATGCGGTATATGGTGGGCTATTTCGCCGTGGTGTTTGTGTTGGTGGTGCAAAACATTCCCATGCAGACCCTCTTCATTTCGATGCTGAGCCGCGCGGGCCGGGATTTGGAGCGGACGCTGCGGTTCGCCTTGGTGACGCGCTTGCAGCAATTATCAATCGCCTTCCACAACCGGGTCGAAAGTGGACGCCTGCAAGCGAAAGTGCTGCGCGACGTGGAACAGGTGCAACAGGTGTTCATGGTCCTTTTTGAGGGCGGCGCGCTGGCGATTATGTCGGTCCTCTTTGCGGCATCGGTAACGGCAATACGGGAGCCGCGCTTGCTGATCTTCTTCGTTATCACGGTGCCCTTGGTAAATCTCTTACGTCGTATGTTCCGGCGCCGCATCCGCGAGCGGAACCAGGATTTCCGGTCTCAGGTAGAGCGGATGTCGGCTGAAGTCAGTGAGATGATCAATATGATTCCGGTGGTGCGGGCGCATGGCCTGGAGGAAATCGAGGCGCAGCGAATCCGTGATCAGTTGGGACGGGTGAATCAGCGGGGGCGCCGTCTCGATGTGGTGAATGCACTGTTCGGCGCATCGGCGTTTGTGACGTTTCAGTTGGCGATGTTGGCAGGGCTGTTTGTGATGGCGATGTTTTGCCTGCGCGGTTGGATTACGGTAGGCGAGATCGTGCTCTACCAAAGCCTGTTTGCGATGATCGTTATGAGTGTTTCTCATTTGCTGAATTTTTATCCGCAGATTGCCCGGGGCCTCGAGTCGATCCGGTCGATTGGCGAGGTGTTGGAGTGTCCGGATCTGGAACTGAATCAGGGCCGCACGCCGGTAGCGTCGCTGGACGGGCGGGTGGACTTCGAGGCGGTGTCGTTTCAGTATGCGGCGGACCGCGATCACGCGGTGCGCGATATTCAATTGCGCGTGATGCCGGGGGAATGTGTGGCGTTGGTGGGGCCAAGCGGGGCGGGGAAATCCACGATGATGCAATTATTGATCGGTTTCCGGCGGCCGCAGCAGGGACGTATCTTGCTGGATGGGCGGGACATGGAGACGCTAGATATGCGGACCGCGCGACGGTTTATATCGGTGGTGCCGCAGGAGACGATTTTGTTTTCCGGCTCCATTCGAGAAAATATTGTGTATGGCCTAAACGACGTCAGTGATGAGGCGTTGGAGCGGGTGTTGGAGATGGCGCAGCTCACCGACATGCTTGCGGAAATGCCGGACGGTTTGGCGACCCGGATTGGCGAGTACGGCGCCCTTTTGTCCGGCGGGCAACGCCAGCGTATTGCGATCGCGCGGGCGTTGGTGCGTGATCCACGCATCTTGGTGCTGGATGAAGCCACATCGGCATTGGATGTGGTGTCGGAACGCAAGGTGCAACTGGCGATTGAGCGAGCGGTGCAGCATCGCACGACGTTCATCGTGGCGCATCGCTTGTCGACCATCCGTCGCGCGAACCGGATTGTGGTGATGCAACAGGGACGAATTGTGGACGTGGGGGCTTACGAAGAGTTGATTGCCCGGCCCGGTTTATTCCGCGACATGCAAGCGTTGCACGGGCAATCCGCGACCGACGACAACCCGTAAACACAGCCTACCTCGTTACGCGGCGGGATTGCCGGTGGCGCGGAATTCGATGCGTGACAAGATACGGAGTTGATAGACGGTGAAGCCGATCAGCATCAGTCCCAGCATCCAGGCCATGGCGGTGGCTGGACCGAATTGGAGGAAGATGAAGGCGCGATAAAAGATGTGTAGCCCGGCGACTTCGGTGTTGGCGCCGCCACCGGTCATGGCGAGGATGTTGTCGGTGGCCCCGTACCAGGACGATATAAAAACGCCGACGAAGTTGATGATGATCAGCGGTTTCAACATCGGGAAGATGATGAAGAGGATTTTGTCGACGAAGGTGGCGCCATCCATGTCGGCCGCCTCGTAATAGTCATCGGGTATCCCTTTCAAGGCGGCCAGATAGATGAGACAGCCCGGGCCCATGCCGGCCCACACCAACGGGATGACGCAGGCGAGCATGGCCACGTCCGGATCGGTCAACCAGCGGTAGGGCTCCGGCAGGGTGCCCCAAAGGCGCTCGCCGAGGCTGGCGCCGGGTTGCCAAAGCATGGGCGCGGCGAGCCGGTAGCTGGTATAGACGATCGCCAGTCCCGCCAGCAGAAAGAGGGTGGCGGCCAAACGGCTCTCGTGAAACAGGAGTCGCCGAAAGAATGCGTAGGCGATGCCGCCAAGGCCCAAGCCGATGAGCAGGTAGACGAGAGCGGGTACTTGCATCAGCAGCGCATTCAGGGCGCCACGCTCGCTCGGATCGTAGAACATTTTCCAGAGAATAATCACAACCAGACCGGTGATGACGGCGGGAAGATAAAACACGGTGCGAAAGAAGATTTTACCGTAGGGGATTTCCTGCAACAGAATCGCCAGGATGATCGGCGGTAAAAAGGTCAATCCGATCACCAAGGCGCTGTAGCGTAGGGCATGCCATACGGACCACCACCAATCGGGGTCCCAAAGGACGGCGCCGAAATTATCGAGCCAAACCCATTGGGAGCCGCCGAGCAGACGGTAGTCTTGAAACGCCATGACGGAGCCGCGTAAAAGCGGGATGTATTGCCAGACGAGAATGGTGGCGACGGCGGGAACAAGGATCAGGTAGGCGGGGGCATACCGCCGGAATTGCCAGGTGCCCGGTCGTTCGTGGCCCGGCCGTGCCGGGGGAGTGAAGGTTTGCACAATATTGCGAAAGACATAGCTGAACACCACGAGAATCGTTAGCAAGGTGGCCAGAGCGACCCAGCGCCGGAGCTGCAGTTGGGCGGGTGGCACTTCGCCCAGCATTGCTTCGCGGGCGCGGTCGGCGGATTCCCGCAGCAGCGATTCAAGTAAGGCCAACCGCTCGGTATCGTCCGCAGGCAGGGCCCCTTGCATGGCCAGTCGTTCGGCGCGTTCGATGGGGCGGTCCATGAAGTTGTAGGCAATGTTACTGTGTCGACCGTAAGGTTCCGGCCGACCGCTTTCGATGGCGATGTCGAAGGTTTCGGCCCAGCCGCGGGGGGCCAGTCGCACCACCTCGTCGTAGCCGAACTGGCGGAGATAGCGGGGATTGATGAACCGGCCGAGTCCGCCTTCGACCATGACCCGGGTGTAGACGGCCATGGATTCCTCGTTGTCGCGAAACCGGATGAACTCCCACGCGGCGTCGCGTACGGCGGGATGCGTGATTTCGGAGAATAGTCCCATCATCCGGCTGTTCAGCTCCGCGCCGCGGATGCCGGTGGGCCCTTTGGGCACCGGCGCCATGCCGGTGATGTCGGGATTGATGGTGGCAAACAATTTTTCGTCGACATAGGCGAATTGCATGCCGATTTCGCCCCGCTCCCACTTAAGCGATCGTTCCCCGGCATCCTTGTGTACGAAGCCATAGCGTTGCTGGCCGTGACGATCGGTCCAGCGCTCGGTGCTGATGCGGGTATAGAAATCCAAGGCCACGGCCGCTTCGGGGGAGTCAAAGGCGATTTGCCATTCGCCGGTGTCAGGGTCTTCGATCATTACCTCGCCGCCTGCGGACCAGAGAAAGGTGATCCAGAACCAGGACTGGTGGCGGCCTGCGCCGAGGGCCAACCCATACCGGCCGGTGGCGGGGTCGGTCAGGGTGCGGGCGGCGTGGTAGAGATCGTCCCAAGTCCAGTCCGCGTCCGGATACGCCAAACCGGCGGCATCGAACATGTCCTTGCGGTAGAGCAAGACCTTGCCCAGCGCGCCACCGTAGGGTAGCGCCCACACGCGGGTCTCGCCATCGGGACCGGGACGTCGAATCACCGGCCAGATCTTCTCGTGTACCCGGTACTCGATTTCTTCGGGGGACATGGCTGTGAAGTAGTGGTCTTCGGGCAGATCCAGCGGATGGAGAAAGCCTTGGCGAATGTACGTGTCGGACTTGCGAAAGTTGACGTACAAGACATCCGGTGCCACGCCTCCGGCGATGGCGAGCAGATCGGATTCCACGCCAGGCACCTGTATTCCGGAAAACCGGTGCAATTGAACTTCGACCGCGCTCCAGTCATGGTGTCCGTAGCGATCAGGATTGGCTTCGTAGCGGGCGCGGTACCGTTTCTCGAACAGGTCGGGAAAGCGCCGGACGAACTGCCGGATCGCAGCTACCTCCGCCCGGGTGGCGGTATCGGTGCGGCTGGGGTCCGGCAGATCAAAGACGGACACATGAATGATGGTCTTGCGAATTCCCGTTTCGGGATCTTGAATGGTTTCGACCCAGCCGGCCGCAGCAATCGAAACGAGGCAGCAAAGCGCAACGAAGCTGGCATATAGGCGGAGGCTGTGCATGAGCCGATGCTATGACGCGCGTTTCGTGATGGCTAGTGCAATATCACGGCTGGGCAGCGGCAGGTCGACGTGGTAGCGGAGAAACTCGCCGGTGATCCGTTCCACCACGGCCATTTGTCCCGGCTGACAGCGGGTCCGTTGAGCCGTTTCAAGGGTCGGCGCCTGTTGCCAGTTACGCAGAATGGCTAGCGCGGAGGGGGGG
Source organism: Kiritimatiellia bacterium (assembly GCA_007123265.1). Lineage (GTDB taxonomy): Bacteria > Verrucomicrobiota > Kiritimatiellia > SLAD01 > SLAD01 > SLAD01. The sequence goes on along the minus strand of SKLK01000028.1, from coordinate 1,438 downwards.
ATCGGGAGGGCCGGTTGCCCGTCGCGTTGAGCGCAGGATGCGCAGAGCAGGCCGCCGCGCTGATGCGAGAAGCGGGCCGCTGCGCGATCGGCGCGCAGCGGGGCATGGCATTCAATGCACGTGGTCAGCCGCGGCGCCAGTCCCAAGCGACTGAGCAGCGCGAGTTCGTGCCAGATCATCAGGTTGAGCAAGGGCCCCTTGGCCTCCGCCAAAGCGTCCAATGCGCTATTCAACCAGTGGAACAGGAACGATTGCGGCGCTTGCGCTGGACTCACCCGTGCGGCGAGGTCGGTGAGATAGGAGGCCAGGGCCGTGGCCGGCCAGTGTTGCCGCAGCGCGGGACGAATCTTGAGGGGACAACATTCTTTGGCAAGATGCAGCTCGCTACGATGATGCAGGTAGTAGAGCAACTCGCAGGTATAGAAAAGGTCGTACTGGCCCAAAAACGGGCTTTTCGGACGTAGCGCGCCCTTGATCATGGTGCCGATGCGTCCGTGGTCGGGCGTTAACCAGGTGACGATGCGGGAGGTGTTACCATGGGGCACATAGCGCAGCACGATGGCCTGGGTCTTCTCAATCCGGATTGGCATGGGAGGTGGGGGATTCGAGTGGCGTCTCGCGGGTAATCCATTGTTCCAGCCGGTCGAGGAGGGTGGGGCGGTCATCGACCTCGCCTTCCCCGGGGTAGACCGTGCCGGCGGAGATGATTAGTTTCATCGCATCAGCGACGCTGATCTTTAGCGGTCGGACATCGGCTTTCGGCACAAAAATCATCATCCCGGACGTGGGGTTTGGCGTGGTGGGGACAAAGAGGGCAACGCGTTCCTGGGGGGTGCCGCCGTTTTCGGCCGCGAAGTTGCCGTCGAAGGACGTAGGCACCGAGGAGGTAACAAAGGCCATGGAATGGAGGCCGCGACGCGGATACTCGACCAGCACGACCTGTTGAAACATTGTTTCCCGCTGGGAAAAGATCGTTTCGCTGATGTGCCGGACTTGAATATAGATTTTGTTGAAGACCGGTATCCGAATCAGCAATTGCTCTGCCAACCGATACAGGCGACGCCCGAAGAAGCTGCGCACAAAAAAGCCGATAAGGAAAAGGACCAGGACGAGCAGGACGATAGCGATGATCTGGCTGATCATGAACCGGCCCATACCGTCTTTCACAAATTGTGGTAGGACCCCGAAGACGACGTCGGTGACGGATTTGGTCACCCAATTGCGGGAAACCATGCGCACAATCAAATAGATGATGTAGGCCGTAATGCCGAGTGGGGCGACGAGGAATAGCCCCACCACCACATTGTTTCTGAATATACGCATCGACCGTTTCATGGCTGAACCTTTTGAGCAATGTACCCGTCACGGGATAACAGGGCCAATATACCCTGATCGCCATATAAATGCCATACGGGTAAAATGAACCATGACTGCTGCT
>SKLK01000286.1 GCA_007123265.1 Kiritimatiellia bacterium | reverse complement strand
TCGGTCTCGTATGCCATCGACGTCGACGCGCTGTCCCTTCTATAACGTTGAGGAGCCGCGACGGTGTGGCTGAACGCGGGAAAGACCAACACTAGTGCGCCGACTGCACCATCTGCGTGGTGCGTTGCAAGCAGTTGAGCACCCCGATAACAGCTTTTTTCGCGTCTTCGCTCTTGAATGTACCCTCGTCCGTAAACGCTTTGTTGGAGTGGGCTAGGGCAAACTGGGATGGAGTGACAAAGGCGGTCAGATTTTGCAGAATCGCGCGCAAGTGATTCAGGCCGCGTATTCCGCCGAGACCTCCCGGTGACGCGCTCAGCAGGGCGACCGGCTTCTCGAATAACACTTTTCCTGGGTCCCGTTCATCACCCGGTCGCGACATCCAGTCGATCGTATTTTTCAATACGGCGGTCACGGATGCATTGTACTCCGGCGATGCAATCAGTACCGCATCATGGGAATGAATCAATTGCTTGAGCACCAACGCCTGTTCGGGGAGCCCATTGGCATCTTCCCAGTCGCCGTCGTAAAGCGGCAAAGGATAATCGCTCAACGAGATCACGGTGACGTCGAGGCCTAATTCTTCCTGTGCTATCTTTGCCGCGGCCTTGATCAATTGCTGATTAAACGACCCGGAACGAGTGCTGCCGGAAAAAGCTACTAGTTTCATTTCTATCTCCCTTTTCATCTTTGTGTCTTGGATAGCGGGGAATACTTAACAGACTAATGTGGGGTGGTGTGCGCGGAAATAGGTGCGGCAGCTTTCGACATCACGCGCAATCTGAGCCCGCAGCGCCTCCAGGTCATCAAAAAACTGGTCAGGCCGTATTCGCTCGAGCAGCGCCACTTCGACTTCTTCGCCGTAGAGATCTAACGCCACATCGAGAAAATGGACTTCCAATAAGTGGTCGGAGTGTTCTCCAGAAGCCGTAGGACGAATGCCCAGATAGGCGGCACCTGCATACGATTGATCAGCCACCTTCGCTTCTACAGCGTAGACACCTGTCAGTGGACGAACCTCGTCCTGCAAGCGAATGTTAGCTGTCGGGAAGCCCAACGAACGGCCGACCTGCCGCCCCGCCGTAACCGTTCCCAATAGGCTGAACGGGCGGCCGAGCATGTGTGCGGCGGCTGCCAGATCCCCTTGCTCTATGGCATGGCGAATGCGCGTGCTGGAAACGAGCTGGTCGCGCCAAGGAAGCGGAGGTGGCACATGAACCGTAAAGCCATAGCGCTGTCCAAGGTTGGCCAAGGTCTCGGGATCGCCACTGGCTCGATGGCCAAAGCGCCAATTGGTACCGACGACGACCGTATGAAGGGAAGGCAGCCATCGATTCAGCTCCTGCACAAAGGCTTCAGGCGTCAATTGAGCTATCGCTGATGTAAAAGGTTGGATGATGGCTCCTTGCAGTGGCCATTGGCCCAGCAGCCGTACCTTATGCGGCGTTGAGGTCAGGAGGGGAGGGGCTTGATCGGGTCGTAACACACGCAATGGATGCGGGTCGAACGTAAGTATCCACGCCTCGCCCTGCGCCTGCTGCGCCAGATCCACGGCCGTTTGTATGAGCATTTGATGGCCAATATGAATGCCATCAAATGCGCCAATCACTAAAAAGAGGGGGACCTCGGCAGTCGGGCCTTCAGCCGTGACGGATTGGTTCCAGTGGTGTAGCAGGCGCATTTGAGGTGGTCCGACTCGATCCGTTACTGTGGCGTAAACGCATACACTGGAATCACTTTTTCTCCCAATTCAGCTAATGAGCCGGCCAGCAAGGTGTCCAGTGGTGTGGCTTGATCGACATGTAAATTCCCGATCGCCGTGCGCCGGAGGGCGGCTAAATGTCCGCCGCAGCCCAATTCCTCGCCAATATCGTGGCAGAGGGTTCGGACGTAGGTTCCCTTCGTGCACTTCAGATCAAAACGGACATCGGGAGGTGCAAAGTCAAGAAGTTGCAGGCGGTAGACATGAATCAGCCGGTCTTCCCGTTCCACTTCCACCCCTTTTCGAGCCAGCTTGTAGAGGGGCACGCCGTTCTTCTTGATCGCCGAAACCATCGGCGGTTTTTGCATTTGATCCCCACGATGCGCCTCGAAACGCGCTTCGATCGCGGGTAAGTTGACCGATGTATACGGACGTTCCTCAGTGGTGCGTCCGTCAGCATCCTGCGTGTCCGTCGAGGTTCCTAAACGCAGCGTACCCGCATACTCTTTGTCGGTACCCATAATGCGCTGGGACAACTTCGTTCCTTTCCCAAGCAAGAGGATCAGTAGGCCGGTGGCCATGGGGTCCAAGGTTCCTCCATGACCGACCTTGCGCAGCCGGAAATGATAGCGCAACCGATCGACCACGTCGTGCGAGGTGAGGCCGGCCGGCTTGTCTACAAGCAAAATCCCATCATAGGGATCCGTCCGATGCGGAGCGCGACGACGATTCCTCCGACTCGTCTGATTCGGGTTCCGGATCGGTTGATTCAGTGGGGGCTGTGCCATAGTGGTCTTCCAGTTCAGCAATCAAGTGCAGGACATGATCCCCCTTCTCAATGGAGGTATCCAGTTCAAATGAAAGTTGCGGTGTGTACTTGAGCCGTAGCGCATCATTAATGTGTCGTTGCATCTCCAGCCGATGCTGTTCAATCGCATCGATCATGGCTTCCCGTTCCAGTTCATGTTCGCGGATCGACACAAAGACGCGCGCATGGCGCAAATTGGGCGATGTGTCGACATGGGTAATCGTGACGGCCGCAAGGTCGAAGTCCCCTTCATGAATTAAGCGGTACATGTACTGGGCGATTTCCCTGCGCAGCAATTCGTTGACTCGGGTTATGCGTTTGTTTGGCATAATGCTTTGATTTCGGCTGATCGCGACAGATAATGAACCGCTCAACCACAGAGTGCTGGGGGTTCCCCCTCCGCTGCACGTCCGCTTCAGACGCTCACAGTTCCTGGGCGACCAGTTGAACTTCGTAGAATTCGATAACATCACCTTCGGCGTAGTCCGCATGCTTGTCGAGGCGAATGCCGCATTCCTGGCCTTCCCGCACTTCGGCGGCGTCATTTTGAAAGCGCTTCAGCGACGAAATCGTACCCTCGTAAACAACTGATCCATCGCGTTTCAGCCTCGCCCGTGACTTCGAGGTCACCCGGCCGCTGATCATCATGCAGCCGGCAATGCGGCCGGTCTTGCCGATATCGAAGGTTTGGCGGACTTCCGCTTTGCCGATCACAGTTTCCTTCGACATGGGTTTCAGTAATCCGGTCATGGCTTGGCGGATATCGTCCACCATCTCATAGATAATGCTATAGAGCCGTATCTCGACCTCTTCCTTTTTGGCCGCCCGGTTGGCACCGGCTTCGCTGGCCACATTAAAGCCCAGCACGATGGCATTTGAAGCGCTGGCCAGAATGACGTCGTTTTCCGTGATGTTTCCCACACCGTTCAGAATGAATCGCAATTCCACCTTCTCGCTTTTAATTTCAGTCAGCGAATGAATAATCGCTTCGAGCGAGCCCTGCACATCAGCCTTTACCACCACCGATAGGTCCTTCTTTTCAGTTGCATCGGTTTGCCGCAACAAGTCGTCCAACGAGGTCGGGCGACGGGCGCTGGCACCGAGCTTCTCGGCCCGCTGTTGTTGAATTCGCTCCTCCGCGATGGACCGTGCAGAGCGATCATTGGCCACCGTGACAAACTCGGCACCGGCATCCGGGACACTATTCAACCCTAAACACTTCACCGCCACGGAGGGGCCAGCGGTCCGAACCTTGGTGCCGGTATCGCTGATCAAGGCCTTTACTTTGCCCCAGTACGGTCCGCAGACCATGGCATCGCCGACCTTCAGCGTACCCTTCTTGACCAACACATTCGCGGTGGGCCCCATGCCCGGCTCTAACCGTGCTTCGACCACATACCCGTGTGCCGGCCCTTTCGACATCGCCTTCAGTTCCATCACTTCCGCCTGCAGCAGGATCATTTCCAATAAGTGATCAATACCCTCTCCGGTCTCTGCACTGACCGGACAAACAATCGTCTGACCGCCCCAATCCTCCGGAGCCAGATTTTCCTGCTGAAGTTGTTGCTTGATCCGGTCTACATTCGCAGTCTTCAGATCGACCTTATTGATCGCCACCATAATCGCGACATTGGCTGCGCGCGCATGCTGAATGGCTTCACGTGTTTGCGGCATGATGCCGTCGTCAGCGGCAATGATGATCACGGCGATATCGGTAAGATTGGCTCCCCGCGCGCGCATCGCCGTAAATGCCGCATGCCCCGGGGTGTCAATGAAGGTAATCCTGTTTTCGTTATAAGTAACCGTGTAAGCGCCAATATGTTGGGTGATGCCGCCGTGCTCGCCGGCGACTACATGGGCGCTTCGGATTTTGTCCAATAAACTCGTCTTCCCGTGGTCGACATGGCCCAAAAAGGTCACGACCGGTGGGCGGTTGATCAGGTCGTCTTCCTTTGCCTCGACTTCGCGGATCTCCACTTCCGGTTCCACCGGTGCAGGCGGGGGGGGTGGGGGTGGGGGGGCCTTCTTTTTTTCCTGTTCGATCACCGCGCCATATTTTTCGCCGATCTCTTGTGCGATCTTGAAGTCGAGTTTTTCGTTGATGGAGGCAAAGATGTTTTTTGACATCAATTGAGCAATCAATTGATTCGGCTTGATTTCGAGATACTCCGCCAAATCGCGCAGGACAATAAAGTTCTTGATCACTAACGGCTCTTTGACCGGCTCCGGTTCCTCGGGCGCCGGCTCCGCCTCAGTCGTCACCTCCGGCGGCACCTCCTTCGGCTCGCTCTCTTGCTGTGCAGCGGGTTCGGGCTCGGGTTCAGGTTCCGGTGCTGCGGGAGGGGGGGGATTCGCAGCCGCCTGCGCTTCCTCTTCGTAGAGGACGCGGACCGCAGCTTCCTGCTCTTCCGTAACCGCATTGGAGGCCGTCTTAATGTCGGCACCAATGGCCCTTAGGTGCTCCAACAAGTCCTTGTTGGTCGTGCCCAATTTCTTTGCTAGTTCGTGAACTCTCATTCGTCCTTGTCGCCCATCTGTTGATCAAAATGTTTTTCTACTGCTGCCCGTATGTGTGCCGCGGTATCTGCATCTATACCTTCAATGACCAGTAAGTCTTCCACATCCGCTGTCAAAATCATTTCCGCAGTTAGGAAGCCCGATTTCACGATGAGATCCGCTTGGTCGGCCGTGATGCCCTCAATTTTGGCTAGTTGCTCAACCGCTTCGGCCACCTTCTCTTCGAATGTCTTCGACCCCTCATCCTTTTGGATATCGACCCGCCAGCCCGTCAACTTGGCCGTCAATCGAGCGTTCTGGCCCTTCTTCCCAATGGCCAGGGAGAGCTGATCCGGATCGACGGTCACTTTGACCGTCTGAATGTCTTCATCCAGCTCGATTGCGGACAACCGTGCTGGTGCCAAAGAGTTTGCGACAAAGGTCTTGATGTCGGGATGCCAACGGACAATATCTATTTTTTCGCCTGAAAGCTCGCGGACAATATTCTTAACCCGTATACCCTTCATCCCTACACAAGCGCCCACCGGGTCCACTTTTTCATCGTTGGAAACGACCGCTATCTTGCTGCGGAACCCAGCTTCGCGCGATATTCCTTTGATTTCTACCGTGCCGTCCGCGATCTCCGATACTTCCAACTCGAACAGGCGACGGACAAAATCCGGATGCGTCCGGGAAAGGACAATCTCTGGACCGGACGATTCGTTGTCCACCTTGACGACATAAGCCCGAATGCGATCACCCGACTGATATTCTTCTGTCGGAACCCGCTCCCGGGAGGGCATGATCGCCTCTGCGCGGCCCAGATCGACTACGACATCGTTTCGGTCGAAGCGCCGCACGGACCCCGTCACCACATCGCCCGCACGGTCTTTGTATTCGTCGAAGACCCGCTCTTTTTCCGCTTGCCGGATCTTTTGCATGATGGCTTGCTTGGCCACCTGCGCGGCAATGCGGCCCAGTTTTTGAGGGGGAATGGGGACATCGACGAAGTCGCCCACCTGTGCCCCCGGCTTGAACCGTTGCGCATCACGCACAGATAATTGCTCCGCTGGAGACGTAATCTTCTCGACAACAATGGTTTGTACAGATGCGGCGATGTCAAAGGTCTTGCGGTCGATCGATACCTTTAGGTCCCGCGTGGGTCCCATGCTCTTTTTCGCTGCACTGAGCAAGGAAGACTCTATCGCCTGAATCACGGTTTCCCGCTCAATCCCGCGCTCTTTTTCCATATATTCAACAACTGCTTGTAATTCGCTATTCATGGCGCAACCCTTTCCGAGTGCGTGACAAGCTGTCTTCCTACAAAAAAGAGTGGGTTAAACCCACTCCCAGACAGCGGACCTTCAAATTTCAAGTGCCCATTCTAGGGCGGAATAGGAGCCTGGTCAAGGCACTTTTATGTTGGAATCGATTGATATTTCCGTTGACAGCAGGCCCTTGGTTCGGCTACATTCGTATAGGTAACGATGGGTTAACTTCAATCGTTGGCTTTCAGGTTTTGGCAGGCATGTACGCGTGACTCTGTCGAGGGTATGTTTAGTCAGAAAAAAAGATGCACCAAACAAACACATATTTCTCCGCGAAAAGTGCAGGACGATCCCTTGTGCTGGCGTTGGTGTCCGTTCTTTTAGCTGGGCCTGTGCTCGCCTTAAGCCTGAACCTGACGGTCTCGATCACGACCACGGGACTGCTGGATGGGAACGGAGACCCGTTGCCAAACAATAGTTTGGTTTACGTTATATTGACCGATGACCCTGCGTCACCACCACCTGATCCAG
>SKLK01000210.1 GCA_007123265.1 Kiritimatiellia bacterium | reverse complement strand
GCACGAATCGCCTCGATGACATCCACATACAGGCGGGTGGGCGTCATCAACCAATCGGCTACCGACCGGGATTTTCCGTTGATGTGCAGGGAGTCTCCCAAATCAATTGCAGCGTCTTCAATGACTTTGCGGATCAAGGAGTATCCGTTACTGTGAAATCCGCTGGACGGGAAGCCGATGAGTAGGTCGCCCGGCGCGGTATGCGTGGGCTGCAAGAGATCCCGTTGATCGACCGCTGCTACACCGAACCCGGCCAAATCAAAGTCGCCTGCTCCATAGAGCCCCGGCATTTCTGCTGTCTCACCGCCCAGCAGCGGCATATTGCAGACCTCGCAGGCTTGGCGAATCGATTGAATGACCCGGCGGTAGTCCGACTCTTGCAACTGACCAGTGGCGTAGTAGTCGAGGAAGGCGAAGGGTTCCCCGCCACACGTGATCAGGTCGTTATAGACCATGCCGACCAAATCCTGTCCCAGCCCGTCCAGTTGTCCCGTTTGGATGCCCAGCATCAACTTGGTTCCGACGCCATCGGTTCCCAGTGCCAGATAGGTTCCGGGCTTGGTCAACATCCAATCGGGGAGGGGCACCAACTGGCAGAAGAAATGGGCGGGCAAGGGGCTTTGGGACGTTGTGCCACTCATCAGGCTGCGAATTAAGTCACCGGCTCGTTCCGGGTCCACGCCGGCCTGGCGATATTTTTCGTGCATGCTGCTCATATCAGTGCCCGGTTGGTTGTTGCGTTCCGGCTACCCGCTGCGCGGCGGCGGTGCGGCGCGCAATCGAGGGGTGACTATGCAGTAGGAATTCGATCCATGGGGCTGGCTCTTTATTGGCCAGATTTTGTGCCGCCAATTTATTCAACGCGCTGGTCAAATCGGTTGCGGACCCGGTCGCGCGCACGGCATAGGCATCAGCGGCATATTCGCGTCGCCGTGAATAGGCGTTGCTCAGTGGCATCACCAATAAGGTGAACAGAAACAGGGCAAAGACGAACAGAGGAAATCCGCCGATATCCGCCACCCCATCGACGCCGGGCAGGCGGCCCACCCAAGCATGCAACAGACGATGGGCCACATAGAATCCGGCCACCGCCGACGCGCTGCCCATCAGCATCAGTCGCCACAGATCGCCATGCTTGAAGTGCGCGACTTCATGTGCGAGCACGGCAATGATTTCGGCCGGCGAATAGTGATTTAGCATCGTATCCGCGAGGATGATCCGGCGCGTCTTTCCGATCCCCGTCAACGCTGCGTTAGCGGTGCTGGTCTTGGCCTCCAAGCCCCACTTGTAGACACCCAATACCTCGATCCCGGAACGTCGCGCAAATTGCTCGACCGCCTCCGTCAGGGGACTCGGTTCCAACCGTTCGAAGGTGTGGAACAGCGGCATGATCCAGACCGGCCAGACCGTCGACAAAAGCACGACGAAGAAGACGTAGAACAAAGCCGTCCACATCCACCAACTCTGCGGCGAGGCGTGGAGTAGCGCGTAAATGATACTAAAGAAAAACACAATCAACGGCGCCTCAATGGCCAATCCTTTGAAATGGTCCTTGACCCAACCATTAAAATCCTGACGACTCAGCCCGTACCGGTGCTCAATGTAATGCTCGCTATACCAATTTAACGGGAAAAGTAAGGCTGAGTAGCCGAGGAAGCTGATCAACAAGTAGGCGGCATTGGTCCACCACCAACGCTCGCCAAAATAGCTGGCTAAGCCGGTAGCCAGATCGACCGACGCGCCGCTAAAGCTGTAGAGGGCCAGTACCACCATCAAGATCAGCAAGCGCGCCACCAACAAGCGGTGATGAACGGATTCGTAGGCGCGCGCCTGCTCGTCGCTCGATGGGGCTGGCGGCGGGGGATCGGCGGGCGTATCCGCTGGCGGTGGTGGCGTCGCGTCTTGCATCCCGTCGCCTAGAGCGGATCGTCAATGCCGAGCAAATGGAGCAGGCGGCCCAAATCTTCGTTGGAATAGAAGTCGATTTCGATCGTTCCGGGCACCTTTTTGCCGTTGCTCAAGGTCTTCGTCGAGCGCAAGCGAATACTGGTGCCGAGCGTCTGATGCAGTTGATCCGATAGTTGCAGAAGGTGCGCGTGGGGCAGGTCATCGCGGCTGACGCGCGACTTGCGGGTGGGGCGTTTGATCTGATTGACGATGCGCTCCAACGCGCGCACCGATAGATCTTCTTTCAGTGCGCGTTGGGCGATTTTCTCCTGCTCCTCCGGGATATCCAATCCCAGCAGCACCTTGGCATGGCCGCTGGACAGGCGGCCTTCGCTCACCCAGTCCCGCACCGACGGATGCAGGCTCAACAGGCGCAAGGCATTCGCTATGGAGGCGCGGCTTTTGCCCACCCGTTCCGCAATCCGTTCCTGGGTCATACCAAACTCATTCGCTAACGACTGGTAGCCTTCCGCCTCCTCGATGGGATTGAGATCTTCCCGCTGGAGGTTTTCGATCAGCGTGATTTCCACCGCCTCGGGGTCTGACACCTCCAGCACCATCGCTGGCACATCCTTGAGCTCCGCCTCCTGTGCGGCCCGGAACCGGCGTTCACCGGCAATCAATTGGTAGCCATCGGCCACTTTTCGCACCAGCAGTGGTTGCAAAATTCCGTGCTCGCGCACCGAATCGATCAAGTCTTTAAGTGCCCCGGGATCGAAATGCCGGCGCGGCTGCCAGGGGCTCTTATGAATTTGATTAACGGGCAGTTGAACCACGCCACCGTCGTCCGGTGCCGGATTGGGTACGGGGGATTCGACCGGCTTCGGTGAATCCTTGATTAGTGCATTCAGGCCTCTGCCCAGCCCTACTTGTTTTGCCGCCATTGCTGCTCCTTTACTGCTCCACAAACCGTGGTTCACAGCTTCAAGACTTTGCCGCATGGCGTCAACTGTTTTCAGGACCGCCCCCGTTTTGTTTTGAGTTTGGCGTGGCGGCGTGGCATCGTCGCCCGTCGTGCGTGCTGATTCCTACATCCGATTGCGCGTTCTGGTCATTGGCTGTCTCCCCTTGCTGTTGGCTGGGGTGTTTTTGGGTGATGGCTGGCAACGGCCGTGGAGTTTGTTGCAGCCGGAGCGGGCCGTGATCCTCGAAATCCGGTTGTGGCGCGTCGGTTTGGGCAGTTTGGCCGGTGCTTCGTTGGCGTTGGCTGGGGCCATTTTGCAGACGGTCCTGCGCAACCCCCTCGCTGAACCCTATGTGCTGGGCTTGTCCGCCGGGGCCGGGCTGGGCAGCGCCCTCTGTATTGTTCTGGGCGGCTTGGCGCTGAGTATCTGGCTATTGCCGCTCTCCGGATTCGTGGGCGCCGGATTGAGCCTGCTGATCGTGTATCAATTGGCGCGCACGGCACGTGGAACCACGCCACACACCTTGATTCTCGCGGGCGTTGTCTGGGGCTCGATGATCGGAAGCTTGTTGATGTTCTTGGTCAGCCAATCGTCCGCCGAAGGATTGCAGACCGTACTCTGGTGGTTATTGGGCGATCTCCAAGTCTATGACACGCGATGGGTGGTCGTATTGGCCGTCTTGAACGGTGGTGCCGTCGTTGCCTTGTTGTTTCATGTGCGCGCCTTGAACGCCTTGTTGCTGGGCGATGACGGAGCGCGCCATTTAGGCATTGCCGCAGAAATCATGAAGGTGCGGGTCTTGATTCTGGCCACCCTGCTGGCGGCGTCCACGGTCAGCGTGTGCGGGATCATTGCCTTCGTCGGCTTGGTCGCCCCCCATGTGGCGCGGGCGTTGCTGGGTGCGGATCATCGACGATTATTGCCCGCTTCGGCCTTGCTGGGTGCCACGTTTCTGGTTTGGGCGGACGGTATCGGTCGGGCGGTCTTATATCCCATGGAAGTGCCGGTGGGCGTGCTGACGGCATTGGTCGGAGGGCCTTTCTTCCTGTATATTCTGCGCCGCCGACAGCGGGAGGTCTGGGGTTGAGCGCGATCGTTTACGAAGGACAAGACATATCGGCGGGGTACGGTGATAAGATCGTGATATCCCGTTGCACGTTCACCGTGGAACAGGGCGTTTGCCTTGCCTTGATCGGTCCGAACGGTGCCGGGAAGACGACACTTTTACGTCTATTGGCCGGTGACATCGACGTTCGCTCCGGCTGTCTCAGTTTGGATCAGCGGCCGCTATCCGCGCATGACCTGCGGCATCGGGCCCAGCGTATCGCCTTCGTGCCGTCCATGCTGGATCTGCACACCCGCTTGTCGATTTACGAATTTGTCGCCTTGGGGCGAACCCCGTACCTGCGGGGGTGGCCACGTTTGCGCCGGACAGACCGTGAGGCTGTTGCAAAGGCCCTCGACCACATGGAACTGGGCGGGTTTGAGGCGCGCGACATGCAGTCATTGAGTGAGGGGGAAAAACATCGTGCCATGATCGCGTTGGCACTTGCGCAAGAGCCGGAAATTCTGCTGCTTGATGAACCCACTGCGCATTTGGATATTAAGCACGCGTGGACCACGCTTGAGCTAATCCTCCGTTTGCAGCAGTCGCAGCCACGCCCGCTGACGATTGTTCTTGCGGCGCACGACCTCCATCTCACCGCCAACTTTTGTACGCATTTTATCCTCATGCAAGAGGGCCGGATCCGGCAGCAGGGACCGGCCGCGTCGGTTCTGTCCAGCGATAGGCTAAGCGCTGTCTACGGGTACCCGATTCATGTCGAGCAGGCTCCGGACCAAAATCAATATCGCATCTTCCCACTAAAACGCTGACGCGATTCTCATTTCCGCGCCGCGCCTCTCATTTGTGAGAACCGGGATGGTTTAGCGGTCGCTAGCGGGCTGGAAAAGAGCCCTTAATCATTGTGTATTAGCGCTTTTTCGCAACTTTAGCTGCTTATTGCTATGTGCGGCACGATTTATGCTCATTTATATGTCATACGATTCAACCACTAGTGAGGTGAACTCATGATTGAAACTCATGTACAGCAGGAACGGTTTCCGGTGGACGTTCATTTAGCCGAGCCGGATGCGACGGATGGGGTGTATGTATTGGCTCGATGTGCGCGTTTGGAGGGCGATCTGTTCGACGCTTTGTGCCAAACCCTCTGTCCGTTGACGCATTGCTTTGCCAATTTGATGATGCCGGTGCGGGAGTACCCCCGCTTGGTCAAGGCTTCGTTGCCGGAGGATTCCGGGGTGGTGCCGTTGCTCGACAACCTATTGGTTACCGCCGATCGGATGGAGCAGCTCAATGCCTCATGTGTGGCCCTGTGTCATGGCGCCAACGGTGCCGCAGTGCGCTACAATGTGGCGGATTTGATGGGGGATATGCTGGCCGAGTTCGCCGAGCCGTTTGCGATGGCTCCGGGTGTGAAGATTCAGCGCCAGCTCGAATCGGTAATGGTGGTGGCGCCCTATGGCCCCATCTACAACAGTGCAAAGGAACTCTGCTTGAATGCCGTGGCCGCCATGCCGATGGGGGGGCGGTTAAGCGTGGCGGCCGGGCCTCTTGATGTCTGGGCGGGCGATGATTGGAATGTGCTCGGGATTGCGGAAGGGCGCTATGCGCGAATCACCATTGGCGATAGTGGAGCGGGGGTGGCGCCACAGTGCCGGGCCTCCCTTTGGGATCCTTTTGTGACGGGCCCCGAAAGTCGAGGATTTGGCCTCGGGCTCAGTTTTGTCTATCGTTCCTTGGCCGAGATTAAGGGCTTTTGTATGTACCGGGCGACGGGTGCGCCGGGCGCGGAGTTTATGATTTGGGTCCCCGCTGTCTCGGATGATTAGGACAACAGTAATGATGATGAACGATGCATACTCGTTTCTATGCGAGAGCTCGCCCGCCCGGGTCTGCCGGGCCGGAACGGGTTGGATCGCGCTCAACCGCATGGATAAGGAGCAAAGCGAATGAGCCCGGCACCGGTCAAACCGGCTGACCGCGAAGGGCGGAGCCCCTTGCGGTTGCGCGAGCGGCCTGCTCCTGCGCCAGGCGCTGCTCCGGATGCCGCATCCGCTCGCCCGGCGCCGGTTGCTAAACCTGCAATCAGGAAGGCAAAGAAGCCATCGGCTCAGGCGCTGCGGTTGATTCGTTTCCGACGCCTGATGGCGTGGCTGTTGTTCTTCGGGTTGGCGGTGGCCATGTACGGTATGCGTTATCTCGGCTGGCTAGGTGTGCAAGCCGAAATGATGCATGCGGCGATCTACGTGGTGATCGGATTGCACCTGATTGTTGTCGCCATGGCCGCCCGCGAGGATCTGTTTTATGCGTTTCTGGCACTGATCGTGCCCGGTTACAGCTTATATTATCTTTTTGCCCGCTCCGGTCGCGCGTGGCTTTGTGCAATTACGGCCGGCCTGTTGGTCGGTTTCGGCGAGGACGCGTGGGGCGACCTGTCGCAACTGTCATTCGAATGGTACGAGATAATTTCCAAATGGATTCGAGCAGGTGCATAATGCGTGGCGGCACACAGCATCATTCCCGACGGGCAGGCTTTACCTTGGTAGAAGTGGTGGTCGCTGTATTTTTGTTGGGGATCGGCTTGGCGGGTGGATACCGGGTCATCACCCACGCCATGCAAACCCGTGCGCATGCCCACGACTATTATTTGGCCACAGTCATAGCAAACAATCGCATCGAAAGGGCCAAGAATTTGGCCTTTTCCGAGATCTCGGGTCAGTTGACGGAGCGACGCATCCGTGTCAATGAGCTGGGGGTTCCGGACCCGCAAGGCCGATTCTTTCGCTCGACGCTGGTGGTCCAGAATTGGGGGTTTGACAGCAAAGTGACAGGAATCATCGTACGCGTCGAAGTGCCGCATCGTACGCGCGGTACGCGCGCCGGCGGAGGCTTGGTCACCCTGTCGACCTTATTGACGGAGGAGGAGTCATGAAG
>SKLK01000007.1 GCA_007123265.1 Kiritimatiellia bacterium | reverse complement strand
TACTTCTGAGTACACCGATTTACTCCGGATGTGTAGCACACGGACCGCAAACCTGACAGCCATGTCACAGTTTCTCTGTCCCTAATCCGCTTTCCCTGACACGGCGTGTCGTAAGCGCCAGCCCTACAAAGATGCACTCTGACACAGTTTCTCTGTCCCCAATACGCCCAATACGATCAGCCCGCGACGGACTCGTATGGGGTATAGGGAAGATCGTGCGCTTCCGCCACCGCTTGGTAGGTGATGTGGCCGCCATAGGTATTGAGGCCCGGTCGCAACTCAGGGACTTGCTGCAGGGCGGCTTCCAGCCCCAAATTGGCCATCTTAACCGCGTACGGACTGGTCGCATTCGTCAAGGCCTGCGTCGAGGTGCGCGCATACGCACCCGGCATATTGGCCACGCAATAATGCAGAATGTCCTCCTCGAAATAGATCGGATCCTCGTGGGTCGTGGTCCGCGACGTCTCCGCGCAACCGCCCTGATCGATAGCGATATCGACAAAGACCGCACCGCGCTTCATGACTTCCAGCATCTTGCGGGTAATCAGCTTCGGCGCTTTTGCCCCGGGCAACAGCACCGCGCCAATCAACAAGTCCACCGAGGGCAAAGACTCCAATAAGTTCTGCTCGTTGGAATACAAGGTATGCGCCGAGGCGTGCATGGTAATATCCAGAAAACGCATTTTCTCAAGATCAACCTCGAGAATCGTCACTTCGGCGCCAATGCCGGCCGCTACCCGGCCCGCGTTAATCCCCGCCGTCCCGCCGCCCATCACTAAGGCTTTGCCCGGCGTCACCCCCGGCACCCCGCCCAGCAATACGCCTTCGCCGCCCTGGGCCTTACTGAGAAAATGCGCGCCGACAATCGCGGACATGCGACCGGCAATTTCACTCATCGGCTCGAGCAACGGCAAACGCCGTCCCACTTGCACCGTTTCGTAGGCAATGGCACTCACTTTTTTGGCCATCAACTCTTCGGTCAATGGTTTATCCGCCGCTAAATGCAAATAGGTGAAGAGCAACAATCCCGGGCGCAGAAATTGGTATTCCGAGGCCATGGGCTCTTTCACCTTGATCACCATATCGGCGGCCCACGCATCGGCCGCCGTCGGCACCAGTGTCGCCCCCGCCTGCTGATACTGGACATCGCTATAGCCAGCCCCCTCGCCAGCGCCCTCTTCCACCAACACCTTGTGACCCGACTGCGTCAACATCCGCGCCGCACCCGGCGTGCACGAAATGCGATTCTCTTTCACCTTAACTTCGCGGGGGATACCAATTTGCATGCTCTACTCCTTCTTTCGTTCAAAGCCGATTCGCCTAAGTCAAACGCGGCGACTTAAAGCGCGGCGAGGGCTTGGTCCAAGACTTCCAGCGCGAAGTCCACATCGGGCTGCTGAATACACATCGGCGGCTTAATCCGCAGCACGTTACCGAAGAGTCCGCCCTTGCCGATCAGCAGTCCCATGTCCTTCGCGGTCTCGAACACCTGGGCGCAGGCGGCAGCTGCCGGCTCCTTGGTGCGCCGGTCTTCGACTAATTCGACACCGATCATCAGGCCCTTGCCACGCACCTCACCAATCACGTCATGCTTCTCCTGCAAGCGCCGCAGGCCGTCCATGAAATAGCCGCCGAGGTCATGCGCATGCTGCTGAATATTCTCGCGATCAATCACTTCGAGTACGGCCTTACCCATGGCGCACGAGACCGGGTTCCCGCCGTAGGTGTTGAAGTGAATGCGATGGGTCAGGGTTTGCGCTATTTCCGGAGTGGTCACGACCGCCGCCAGCGGCGCCCCATTACCAATCCCTTTGGCCATGGTGACGATGTCCGGCACCACACCCTGCGTTTCAAAGCCCCAATAATGTGTGCCCGTCCGCGTGAATCCCGCTTGCACTTCGTCTGCAATACACAGACCGCCGTGCGCACGCACATGCTCGTAGACCCGCTTTAGGTACCCGTCAGGAAACACCACCGTACCCCCGACCCCTTGAATCGATTCGGCGATAAACGCCGCGATTTGACCGGACGTACCGAACCGGATCATATCCAATACATCATCCGCATATTTCTTGGCCACATCCGGGTCGTCCATCCCCCACGGCCCCCGATAGGTGTCCGGCATCAGCGCATGCTGAATCCCGAACGAGTGCGGCACATTGTATTTCCACGTATGATGCGACGTCAGCCCCATCGTCGACGAAATGCCGCCATGATAGGCATTGCGCAAGGCCACGAGATCGTAGTTGCCCGTGTAGGCCCTGGCCATCGTCATCGCCAGATCGTTCGCCTCCGACCCGGAATTTACAAAATAGCAAACGCTGAGATCACCCGGCAACCGCGCCGCCAGTTCCCGCCCATACTCGGCAATCGTCGGATGCAGGTAGATCGTCGTCGTATGTTGCAGTCGCTCAAATTGCTTCCGCGCCGCCTCCATCACATGCGGATGACTGTGTCCGACGCTGACCGTGACAATGCCGGCAAACATATCCAGATACCGTCGCCCTTTTTCGTCGAACAGGTATTGCATGTTCCCTTCCACAAGCATGATCGGCTTCTTGTAGTAGGTCACCAGCGCCGGCGTGAGATGGCGCTTGCGCAGTTCCATCACTTCATCAAATGAAGGCCCGTCATAGGGTTGAGGAGTGAAATCGAAGGCAGGCATAGTCGGTGTAGTCATCGTGTGATCCCCTATTGGTTAATGGTCAAACGTATCGAAATGCGCAACCAGCGTCAAGTTCGACGGTTGACGGTTGAGTCCATTCAAAATCTGAGGGCGCTTAAATTCGGTAATGCCCCTCCGGACAAACCGGATCGCTCATGTCTTGTTAAACGGCTCCGGGGACAGAGAAGCACGAGGGTTTCCAATCGTTGGAAAACTTTTTTCGCACTTTTCCAATCGTTGGAAAAAAAGGGGCTCATTTTTCCAATCGTTGGAAAAAATTTTGGCTCGTTTTCCAATCGTTGGAAACCCCTGTGCGGGCTTAGGCGGCGGGCAGATACAGGTCGATGCGGGTGCCTTGACCGGGCACGCTTTCGATCTGAATGGAGCCCCCGTGCTGCCGGACGATGCCGTAAACGATGGCCAGTCCCATGCCCTCTTCCCGCCCCATTTTCGGCCAGGCGGAGAAAAAGGGTTCCAGCGCCATGGGTTGTTGTTCAGGCGGGATGCCACAGCCGTTGTCCTGCACGCGCAAGCGAACATAGCTTCCCGGCGCAGCGGCGAGATAGGCGGACGGGGGCCCGCTTGGACAATTAACCGTCTTGACCGCGATGGTGATGCGCGCCTGGGCGGCACCCAGGACGGCGCGACAGGCATTGGCACACAATTCCGTCAAGGCGACTTTCAGCAAGGCCTGATCCGCAGCCACCGCGCCGGTTTCGCCGACGGGAATGATGTGTTCGCACTGCACCTGGCCGTCGTCGGATTGGGCAAGAATTTTGGAACACACCGCGGGCAGCCATTCCGCAAGTGAAAACCGGGTCGGGCTGATGGCGGCGCGGGCAGCAATATAGCGGAACCGCTTGATACGCTCAACCGATCGGTCAGCGGCTTTACGGATCTCGATCAGGGATTCGTAGACGGGATGCTCGGGTGTGACATCATCCAGTCCCAGTTCCACGTTGCCGGTGACGCCACCGAGCAGGTTGTTCATGTCGTGGGCCATACGGGCCATCACCCGCATCAAGCTGTCCATCCGCCGGGTGTGTGCGGCCACGTCATCGATCGTCGGATTGTTGATCGGCTCCCTCGCTTGCATAGTCCTCACTTTTCTTTGGCACCCAACACACCGCACACGGCGGTCTTATTGTAAAACTCCAGATATTCTTTGCCGTTATTGGCGATTTCCCCCAAACTAAATGCGCCCAACAAAGTACCGGACGGCGCGGCGGCTTTCAATTCGTCACCGATACGATCGCCCAAAATCAGGACGCGGGAGATACAATCGAAAAGGAGGTCGAAGCGTCCGTCCGCCAACGCCGGAGCGGCGGCTTCCTCGGCCAGTTGCCGGGCCCGCTGGGCGGCTGCGATTAATGATTCCGGACTGCCATGCAGCAAGCGGATGAACGCGCCTGCAGGAACTTCACCGACACAAACAAGGTGGCCCTCGTCCGTGACCTGTACCGGGTCGCGTACCACGACTTCGCTGCCGAGCTTGGTGATGCCGAACGGATAACATTTGGCCGAGTCGAAAAAATTGTCTTGGGTAATATGGTCGCCACGATGGGCGTGGATCAACGATTGATAGACTTCAAAAGGCGATTGCCAATTGAGGCTCCGGATCACATTGCGATCTACTTCGGTCACCTTGACGCTTTCACTCACCACTTCCCAGCCATGCGCCACACCGATGCCGCTGGCGACGGGCAGATGGCCAATGATGGCCGCATCCATGACCAGCCCTTGCGGTGTAATCAGGCAGGGTTTTTGCTCGAAGGTGATCGAACCGGCGCCACCACCGAGGTAACTGGGTTCCAATCCGAAACCATAGAAGAGGTCATCCACCAAGGCCCCGATGCGCTGGCTCATGCCATCGACCAAGACGATCAGGGTGTCGCCGGATGAAAGTCCCTTGCTACCCCACTCCTCTGCGGCGGCGGCCAATAACGGTCCGTAATTAGCCTCCGGATTACTGAGCCCATAAACGACGAGTACCGAAGGAACGACAGGCAAGCCAATGATCAGCGTCCCTTTGCTGACGTTCTTCTGGTCCACGAGGACCTGCGGAAAGATGCCGCCGAACAAGGGAACATCCAGCATTCGCAACAACGGATCGAGCAAGTCGGGGGTCCATTGATTGTCCTCACCGGCCAGCACCATCAAGCCACGCACCTCCGGCTGTTTAATCATTATTGATGCGCGATCGAAGAATTCCGTCGCCGATCCCGTCGGCTCAAATTCCCATTTCATCACCGCACCCGCCTTTCACGCCCCTGTGTGATCGTTTGCTGTGGCACATACCTCTCGCCAAATGGACGCCAGATCCGCATCGGTCAACTGGACCGGATTCCCCCGCATACTGCTGGTGGCTTGCGTCGCCTTAACCACGTCATCAACAGGAAGGTTGGCAAATTCCTTTGCGGGTAGCGAGCTTAAAGGGAGGCGTTCGGCCCAGGCCGAAAGTTGATCCAGTGCTTCATCGGGATCGCCCGAGTCGCTGCCCATCCACCTGGCCCACTCGCGGAAGCGTTGCAGAGTCTGTTCGTGTTCGCGGTCGGCGGCCCGCGCGGCGCGCAGGTTGGCTCGGCAAACGGGAACAAGAACGTGCGCACAGACCAATCCGTGAGGCACCGGTACGCGGCCACCGACGGCCGCAGCGAAGGCGTGCACGGCGCCGAGGCCGGCGTTGGTGAGGGCGATGCCGCTCCAGTAGGCGGCCCATTGCATGTCGGCCCGGGCCTCCAAATCGTCGCCATGGGTGCAAGCGCGTTCCAGGGCGCGCAGGACCAGCGGGATACCGGCACGACAGAGCGCATCGGTCCAGGGATTGGCCCGGTGCGAAACGAACGCTTCGAGCAACTGGGCCAGTGCGTCCATACCCGTTGCGGCGGTTTGTTCCGGCGGCAAGCCGCAGGTCAACTCCGGATCTAGAATGACAGCGGCGGGGATCAAATGTGGGCTGCGCAAGCTGACCTTGGCGCCATGCCCGGGATCGCGCAGGACCGCGTTGCGGGTGGCTTCGGCGCCGGCGCCCGCTGTGGTGGGTACGGCCAACACGGGCAGGGCCGGATGCAGGATGGGCCGACCCGCGCCGATGACTTCGGCATAGTCGAGCGGATCGCCACCATTGGTGAGCAACATCGCCGCCGCTTTGGCGGTGTCGATGACACTGCCGCCGCCCAAGGCGATAATCCATTGGGGGTCGTTCGCCGCAAACCGACCGACGAGCTCGCGGAGGTCGTCAAAAGTAGGCTCACGCGCGACAGAAACGCGGGTGTAGTCCAGATTGGCCTGTTCGAGGGCCGCCAGTGGCGCAGTAAAGCGGTCGGGGGATGCGCCGGCAATCAACCAGCCGGGACCTCCTTGTTGCCGGGCCCATTCCGCCATCTGGACGCTGCTGCCCGGTCCCTGATACGTCAATGCGGGCAAGCGAAATTCGCGGGGCGCCACGATTAATACCCCCAATGCTGGTCGTCGGGGTCGAGGTTCTCCCATTTAGTACTGGATCGGGGCTGGGCCATCCAGTCGGCAACGGTATCGCGCCAGGTCAAATAATGTGCCGTCTCTTTGTGCGCGGCTGCGGCATCGGCGTCGCGATAGATTTCGATTAAGAGAAATCGCGAAGGGTCGTCCGTGGATCGCAAACAGTCGAACCGGACCACGCCCGGTTCGTTGCGGCTCTCGCGGGCGTTTTCTGTGGTCGCCGCGAGAAAATCCGCCTCACGACCCGGGACGACACGAACCTCGACGTGAACATGGAGCAAACTCATATCGCCCAACGATAGAAAGCCCGTCCCCACCGGTCAAGAGGATAGGTTTTCAAACGGGGCGGAAATGAAGCGATGGGGACAGAGAAACTGAGCGATGGGGACAGAGAAACTGTGGTCTGCGTATCTTTGTCGTGAGCGTTGTCGGCACCTTTGTCGACAAAGCTCGCGACTAAGCTCACGACAAAGATTGGGGGAGTTAGGGGAGTTAGGGACAGAGAAACTGTGGCCCAAAAGGCGCAAAATTCACAAAACCGATTCTGTTTGAACGGTTTGTTGCTTATGTGCTTCTTGTGGCCAATTGTCGACAAAGCTCGCGACAAAGCTTGCGCCAAAGTTTCCTGAGTTCCACATTGGGACACCCGAGGCGAAATCGTAATCGAAGTCCCGGCTCATGTTAATTCCCATTTCTACATCGGATTAACCTGGATTAGAGTTTCTCCTCTCTTTTCTTATCGG
>SKLK01000233.1 GCA_007123265.1 Kiritimatiellia bacterium | reverse complement strand
TGTCCGAGTTGGCGGGCAAGCAACCGATCGGAATGATCATCGGCTTCCTGGATGACAAAGACGTGGCAGGGTGCGTGCGCGTATGGGCCAAGCGCATCGCCCGCTTTTGGACCGTATCGATCGACGACCGGCGCGGCTTATCGGCCGACGCGGTGGCCCGCATTGTCGCGGACACGACCGATCGCCCGGTCACCGCCATGCCGCTCGATCAGGCAAAGAAATCGGCACGGCAATGGGCGCGGGCGGAGGGCGGCATCGTGTGTATCGCCGGATCGCTCTTTTTGGCCGGGGAGGTCATGACATGAGTGCTCCCCTGCATATCGCCGTAGCGTGCGGTGGCACGGGTGGCCATGTCATGCCCGGACTGGCTACGGCGACGGCGCTGCGGGATCGCGGGCATCGCGTCACGCTCTGGCTAACCGGCAAGGCGTTGGAGGATCAATCGATTGCCGGCTGGGACGGCCCGATTGTGCGCGTGCCGGCGCAGGGGCTGCCGAATCGGCTTTCCTGGGCGGGCATCGTTTCGGCCTATCGCATCGCCCGCGCCGCGCGCCGGTGCCGCGCCATCATGCGCACTGAGCGCCCGGACGCGGTATTGGCCATGGGCAGTTACGCCTCCGCCGGGCCGGCGTGGGCGGCGCGGCGTTTGGGTATTCCCTATGTGCTGCACGAGGCCAACGTCATCCCGGGCCGGGCGATCCGCTTCTTTGCGCGGCACGCCGCCGCCGTAGCCTGTCATTTCGAAGAAACCCGCTTCTACCTGCAACGGGGCCGTATCGTCGTAACCGGGATGCCCCTGCGCGCGGAACTCAATCCGGCGCAGGCCCAGCCCCTATCCGATCTGCCCGACGTGGACGCATGTACGCTATTGATTATGGGGGGCAGCCATGGCGCGCATGCCCTCAACGAACTGGGCACCGAAGCAGTGGCCGGGATCACCGCCGCCGGCTACCGCATCCGGGTGCTGCACCTGACGGGAAGTGCCGACGCGGATTGGGTGCGCGACCGGTACGCCGAAGCCGGGGTCACGGCCTGGGTACGCCCCTTTGCCAAGCAGATGGCGGGCATCTATCAAGCCACCACGCTCGCGCTTTGTCGTGCCGGGGCCTCCACGTGCGCGGAGCTATCTTGTTTCGGCGTGCCGGCCTTGCTGGTCCCCTACCCCCATGCCGCGAACCAGCATCAGGAAGCCAACGCGCGGGCGCTGGAAAAGGCCGGCGGCGCCGATGTCGTATTGGAATCCAACCTCACCGCCGCGTGGTTAATGGACTACATCAAAGAAGCGCTCGATCACCCCAAACGATTGGCCCGCATGAGCGCCGCTCTGAAACGTCTCACGCCGACCAGCAGCGCCACGCGCCTGGCCGAGGTCGTCGAAGCCAGCGCCACAGCGTCCAACTGACATGCGCGAAATTATCCAGACCTGCCTACAGAACCCAGGCAACGCCCCGGTGCATTGCGTTGGCATCGGCGGTGTCGGCATGGCCGGCATCGCCGCCGCCTTACATGACGCGGGATTCAGGGTCACCGGCTGCGATCTCATCCCCAACCGCCTCACCCAACGCTTGGCGGACAACGGTATTTCCGTGCAGATCGGTCATGACGTGGCGCACCTGACCCCCCCACCCCGGTTCGTCGTCCGCAGCACCGCCGTACCACTCGATCATCCCGAAATCCAAGCTGCGCAGGCGCAGGGTATTCCCGTTTTTCAGCGCGGCGAAGTGTGGCCCGCCTTGTTGCGCGCGCATACGACCGTCGCGATCAGCGGCACACATGGAAAAACAACGACCAGCGCCTTATGCGTGCACGCCGTGCGCGCGGCCGCCGATCTACCCGGCTACTTCATTGGCGGCGAATGGGAAGCCGATGGACAAGTCTATCAGCCCGGTCGCTATCCCGTGTTCATCACCGAAGCGGACGAAAGCGATGGCACGTTGCAGCATTACCATCCCGCGTTCGCCGTCATCACCGGCATTGATTACGATCACATGGAACACTTCCGCGACGAACAGACGTTTATTAATGTTTTTCGCCAGTTTGCTCAGCAAACCGAGCGCGGCGTCATCTATTGCGGCGATGATCCCCGTCTGACCCATCTCGTCCCCGCCACCCCCGCCTCCCGTTCCTATGGGTTCCATGCCGACTGCGCCATCCGGGCGCTGGACGTTCAGGCGTCCAAACGGGAGACCCGGTTCACGATTGCGGTGGATGGCCGCATACGTGGCGAGGTCCTGTGGCCAATTCCGGGGCGCTACAATGTACAAAATGCCTTGGCAGCGATCGCCGTGGTGGACGCGCTGGGCGCGGACGTGGACCGGGCGATCGAACAGTTGCCCGCCTTTCAGCCGGTTCGACGCCGATTCGAATATGTCGGTCGCCATCACGGCGCCCGGGTCTTTACCGACTATGCGCATCATCCGACCGAGATTGCCGCCCTCGTCGCGGCGGCGCGCGAGCGCGCGCCGGGCCGCGTCCTCGCTATTTTCCAGCCGCACCGGTACACGCGCACGCGGGCGCTGGGCCCGCAGTTTCCCGCCGCGTTCGCGGGTCTTGCACAGGTCATCCTGGTCCCCGTCTACGCGGCATCCGAATCCCCGTTGTCCGGGGGCGACCTCCCCGATCTAGTGGCCCACTTTGAGCAGACCGGTGCCACGCCCACCGTATGTACTGCGGACTTGACCGCCGCTTGGCAGCTCGCGGGCGAGATGCTGCAAGCCGATGACTGGCTGTTGCTGATCGGTGCCGGGGACATTGAGCAACTGGCCCTGCGCTGCGAAACGGATGCCCCGACAGACGCCAGCCCCTGAGGGCGGGCGGACCACCCGGTCGATGCGCCTATGCAGCGCCGCCAATCGCGACACGCTTGCGCGGACCGCTCGGCCATGTTAACGTCCCTGTACACGGCGTGGGCCTGCTGGTTGCCCGCCCGCAGGTAATCCGTCTTTGTGTGATCAATTGTATTATGGATGAGCAACAAGAAGACCCGCGATTCAGTGCGCCACCGCCGGACCAGCAGGAGCCGGAGGATTTGGAATTAGAGGGGTATGTCCTTCAACGCGAAATATCGCGGGGCGGACAAGCCATTATTTTTTCCGCGATCATGAAATCCACAGGCCGAAAAGTTGCCGTGAAATTCTTTCCCGGCGGCTCCTTTGCCACACGCAAGGAAAAGGTGCGGATGGATCGCGAGGTGCGGGTACTGGCGGCGCTGGATCATCCCAATATTGTCTCGGTGATCGATCGGGGCCAAACCGCCGATGGTTCGACCTATTTCGTTCTGGAATACGTGCGGGGCAAGACGCTGGCCGAATACATCGATGATTTCTGGGACCAGCAAGGCCCGCCAAAGACCACTGCCGACATCAAGCAGTTGCTGCAACTATTTGTCCGCATTTGTGATGCGATCAATGCGGCGCATTTGCGGGGTGTTGTTCATCGCGACCTGAAACCCTCTAATATCGTCATCGACAGTTACGGCGAGCCCCACATTCTTGACTTTGGTGTCGCGCTCAGCTCGGTGCCCTTGCTGGACGACGCCGGCGAACCGTTGCCGTCGGTGACGTGGACCGGTGAATTTCTGGGCTCGGTGCAATGGGCTAGTCCGGAACAGGCCGAAGGCGACCAAACCAAGATCGACGTGCGTTCGGACGTCTATTCCCTCGGCATTATCCTGTACGAAGCCCTAACCGGCGATTTCCCGTATGACGTGTTCGGCTCCCTCCCCAACACACTCAAGCATATTATCAGCGCCCCGGCGCGCTTGCCCAGTGAAGCGTTTATCGAACGAATGACCAGCGCTGACGTAAGTGAAAAGGAAGCCGCAGAGCAGTGTTTGATCGATTCAGAACTGGACCAGATCGTCCTGCGCGCATTGGAAAAGGACCGCGCCAACCGCTATCAAACCGCCGGCGAATTCGCCAAGGCCTTGTCGGGCTACTTGGCCGGTCACACCGTTTCGATCAAGCGCCCGCTGATCCGGCGACGCGGCTGGCGCA
This sequence comes from Kiritimatiellia bacterium, assembly GCA_007123265.1. Lineage (GTDB taxonomy): Bacteria > Verrucomicrobiota > Kiritimatiellia > SLAD01 > SLAD01 > SLAD01. Next base: position 2,924 of record SKLK01000233.1, on the reverse strand, counting down.
CTACGGCGGCGGCTCTGGGCGGCGCGGCCGCGTTGGCAGTGGCGGTGTTCATCGGCACCCGCTGGCACCTGGAACGTAGCGCTGCCCCCCCCATGATGCCGGATGAGCGGGTGCGCTCGACGGACCAGTTCCGGGCCATGAATGTATTCGGATACCGCATTGTGCAGGACGATATCATCTTCGAGTTTGATGCGCGCGATTTCGACTTGGCACGGCTGGCCAATGGCGCGCTGGGGCAGGTGGCGGATATCCCGACGATTCATCGGGTCGCGATTGCAGGACCGTTCAATGCATGGGACCCGCGCGACCCGGATTGGATTATGCAGCGGGTTCGGAATCGTTTTGAACTGCGTAAGCCACTCACGGATTTCGCCGGCCGGTACGAATGGCCCTTCAAGTTTGTGATTAACGACCTGATTTGGGTCAGTGCGCCCGCCATGGCGGATAACAAGGAGGTCGTAGTAGAAGATACAGCGACCTACAACTTGCTGCTAATTAATCCACAAGAAGTGGAGGATCCAACCGCCCAGACCGTCAGGCAATACCGGGAAACATTGAACCAGGCCTGGCCACGCTCGGGCGAAAACCTGGTCCGCGATGAAAACGACGCGTTGCACCTAACCTTGACGGGGATTGAGGTAGGCACCCGGATGCAGAGCTTGAAACCGATTAACGGCATTCCCCTGACCAGCTTGCACTTGGCCGACCTGCGCGTAAGCGATCTCGAGGTCCTGGCCGGAATGGACACCCTGCGGTGGCTGGTAATCAGCGATCACGCGTACAATGCCCTACTCTTTGACATGTTGCGATTGGCCAACCAGGAAGACTATCCCGGAGCGCTACGGGCCATGCACGCGGCGCTGGCCACCTATGCAGGGGTGCCTGCCTTTGAACGCACGCGCAACTTGTTGCAAACCAGCTTGCAGGGTTTGGAAGCCCTCCGGCAAGCGCCCCAGCAAATCCCCGAAACCGCGCGTCAATTCGATGACCGGCACTACCTTTGGGTGGTCCGCCCGATGAACTGGGTGGATGCACGCGCCTTTGCTGAATCATTCGGCGCCACCTTGGCGGCAGTCCGGTCCCCGGAACAGCAGCACTGGCTGACGGAGCAATTCGGCTGGCCGACGCTGGGGCGCAACACGTGGTTGGGCGGCACCGACGAGCAGGTGCGAGGCTCCTGGGGCTGGCTCAGCGGCGACGCGTGGACCTACGAGTACTGGGCCGCCGGCTATCCCGATCGGGACGATGAGCAGGCCCGCGCCGCAGCCATGAACTACGACGGGTGGTGGGTCAACCTGAACACCGAAACCCGCTTGCTCCCGTTCCTGATCGAATGGCGGACGGATTAGCGGATTCTCGACAAAGTTGTCGACAATGCTCGCGACAAAGATCTGAGGCGAGTAAATCTACGCGTATGCACGCGGTTGCGTGTGATTCCATTTTCCATTGTATTTTCAATCCGTGCTGTCATTTTCATGCGGCGCACGCGACTCATCTCGAGGAAATTATGAAAAAACGATATGCTCTAATCTTTAGTGGCGTCTTGGCCTTATTCACCATGGCACTGTCCGGCTGCGGGAAAGCCCCCGCGGCTGGAGGACCGCCGGGCGAGTTTGAGGTCCCCGCCATCGTCGCCTTGGTCGCGCCATCTACCTTGGAGGAACGGGTGCGGCTGGTCGGCTCCCTACGATCACGCGCCTCAATCGACATTGTTACCGAACTCAGCGGCACGTTGGAGGCATTGCTGTTTACAGAAGGCGAAACCGTGGTCAGGGGACAAGTGCTCGCGCGCATGCGCGACGATCTGGTGACCGCGCGCCTGCGCGAAGCTGAGGCCCGCTACCAGTTGGCCCAGGCAAATTTTAGTCGCGGTAAAGATCTCTTGCAGGCCGAGACAATCTCGCAATCCGATTTTGACCGCTTGATCGCCGAATACGGGATCGCCGCAGCGGTTCGCGCCAGCGCCGAGGCAGCCATGCGCGATTCGGTGATTCGCGCGCCTTTTGACGGCGTCGTGGCAGAGCGACGGGCGAGCCAAGGCCAGTTTTTGTCTATCGGCCAACCCATTACCTCGCTGATTCAGCAAGACCCGCTGGAAGCGGAGTTTCGTGTGCCGGAACGGTTGCTCGCCGCAGTCAAACCGGGACAAATGATTTCCCTACGATCCGCCGCACAGGGTGCTTCCGCCTTCCAAGGAACCGTGTTTTTTGTCAGCCCGCGCGTCGATGAGCGGTCCCGCACGGTACTGGTGAAGGCCGAAGTGCCCAACCCCGATGGCGTGCTCAAAGGCGGCATGTTTGTTAATTTGGACCTGGTCATCAGCGTCAGAGATGATGCCCTCATGGTACCCGAAGCCGCCATTCATTATCGGGGCGGTCAAGCGCGGGTCCTGGCCCTCGGCGCAGACGACCGCGCTGAGGTGCGACGCGTGCAGCTTGGTACGCGCATTCGGGAACGCGTCGAAATTCTGGAAGGCCTCGAAGACGGCGACCGCGTGGTGGTGGAGGGTCATCAAAAGATGGGTCCCGGAACCAAGGTCGTGATTGCCCCAGGGTCCAAGCAATACGGGCTCGAACCCACCGCCCCCACTGACGCGTAAGGAAACGCCGCATGAACGTCTTCGAAATCTTTATCCGACGTCCTGTCGGCAGCGCCATGCTCAGCGCCGCCATTCTGGTCTTTGGCGTGCTCGGATTGATGGAATTGCCCGTCCGCGAATTGCCCGATATCGATCCGCCCATTGTCAATGTGCTTACCGTGTACCCGGGCGCATCAGCAGCCGTGGTGGAAACCGAAGTGACTGAGCGGTTGGAGGAGGCCATCAGCGCGGCCGAATCCATCAAATTACTGACCAGCGCAAGCCGGGAACAGGTGAGCAGCATCACCATTGAATTCGAGCAGGGTCGCGATGTGGACGTCGCCGC
>SKLK01000269.1 GCA_007123265.1 Kiritimatiellia bacterium | reverse complement strand
TTCAGCGCTTGATTTACTGCCACATTTGCCGGTCGAGGGTGCGGTATTGGATGGCTTCGGTGATGTGCTCGGTGCGAATGACCTCCGCCGCTTGATCAAGGTCGGCAATGGTGCGGGCCACCTTGAGGATGCGGTCGTAGGCCCGGGCACTGAATTTCAATTCCGTGATGGCCATTTTGAGGATCTGCTCGGCGTCCGGTTCCAGGCGAATACCGTCCTGAAGCTGCCGCGGACGCATGTCGGCATTGCAATGTACGCCCTTGATTTTGCGGAATCGCTGTTGCTGGATACGCCGTGCCTGCACGATTCGCTCGCGAATGACCTGTGAGCTTTCGCCCCGTTGTGCGGCAGCCAAATCCTGATAGCGGACGGAGGGTACTTCGAGGTGGATATCGATGCGATCCAGTAGTGGCCCGGAGATCTTATTGTGATAACGCTGGATCTGGAGTGGCGTGCAACGGCACTCGTTCTGGCTGTCGCCGTAATATCCGCAGGGACAAGGATTCATCGCGGCCACCAACATGAATTGCGAGGGGAACGTGACCGTTTGAGCGGCCCGGGCAATGGTGACTTTGCCGTCTTCGAGGGGCTGGCGCATGACTTCGAGGACATTGCGATGAAACTCAGGTAGCTCATCCAGAAACAAGACGCCCCGATGCGCAAGGCTGACTTCGCCCGGCGCGGGATGGGTGCCGCCACCCAGCAGGCCGGCATCGGAAATGGTGTGGTGCGGGGCGCGATAGGGGCGATGCACCAATAAAGCTTGATGCGCCGCAAGCGAACCGGCGATGCTGTGGATTTTGGTGACTTCCAAGGCCTCTTCCAAGGTCATGGGCGGCAGAATTGAGGCCACACGCTTGGCAAGCATGGTCTTGCCCGAACCGGGTGGGCCAATCGCAAGGATGTTGTGTCCGCCGGCGACGGCGATTTCCATGGCGCGCTTGGCGTATTCCTGTCCTTTGACGTCGGAGAAATCCTCTTCGTACTGATCACGATGATCAAAGACGTCGTCCAGATTCATTTGCAGGGGTTGAATATCGAATTTGCCAGCGACAAAATCGGCGGCTTCACGCAACGAGGCGACGGGGTAGACGGGGAGGCGCTGGATGACGGCGGCTTCCTCGGCGTTTTCGGCCGGTACGATAAACCCTTCGAGCGCCGAGGAGGCGACTTGCAGGGCGATGGGTAAAACGCCTTTGACGCGGCGCACCTGTCCGCTCAGGGCCAGCTCGCCAATCACGGCATACTTTTCGAGGGTGGCGGGATCCAATTCGCTTTGGGCGGCAAGCATGCCAAGGGCGATGGGCAGGTCAAAGCTGGGCCCTTCCTTCTTGATATCGGCCGGGGCAAGGTTGATGGTGGTGCGGCCCATTGGCGGGGCAAAACCGGAGTTGAGCAGGGCGGTCCATACGCGGTCGGAACTTTCTTTGACGGCGGCGTCGGGCAAGCCCACGACGATGGTTTTGGGATCGCCATGCCCAGCGTTGACCTCGATTTCAACTTGGTATGCATCGACTCCGTAAACGGCGCCGGAAAATACTTTCGCTAACATTCACCGTCCTCATCATGTGTAGGGCGTGGCCCCTGTTGGTTGCCACACTGTGGCAGAGGCGGCGGGTCAATACCAGTCCCGATTTACACGGTCCATCAGATCGGGGGACAGTTCTTCAATGAAACGGGACGGCGTCAGAAATTGTGATGAGCCATCCCGTTGACGCCGGGTGCGCGGGACGCATAGGTGCAATTCATCCTTGGCGCGGGTCACGGCGACATAAAAGAGGCGGCGCTCTTCCGCATCGGTGTCGGATTCCTGCAGCGACCGGCTGGAGGGGAATAGGCCGTCGGCGACCCAGAGCAGAAAGACGACGGGCCATTCCAAGCCTTTCGCTTGGTGGACGGTGCTCAATCTTAGGCACTGACCTTCATCCTTCGTTGCAGGCGCCGCTTCGGTGTCGAGATTGGTGAGCAGGGCAATTTCACTGAGAAAGGCGTCCAGTGTTTCGTGGCGGCTGGCGTAATTGATCATTTCCTCGATATCTTCGAGGCGTCGATCGGCGTTATCAAAGCTTTCCTTGGCATAAAGCTCATAGAACTCTTTTTTGAAGTGATAAGCGACCTCACTCGGCGCGGTAAGCAGATGTTTTTCCTGAAGTGTCGTTAACACCGTCTCAATCGTTTGCCATGCTGGCCGGGCGGCCTGCGGCAGGAGCGGCGCTAGTTGGTCGCGCACGGCCTGCTGTTTGAGGTCGCACCGGCGCCCGAGATTCCGCCAAATCTTTTGGGCAGTTCGCGCGCCGACACGGGGCCAGAGCCCAAGCAGGCGTTGAAAGGCCAATTCATCAGCAGGATTGTTTAATAGCCGCAATAGGGCGGTGACATCCTTGATGTGGGCCTGCTCAAAAAAGCGGACGCCGGATGTAATGGTGTAGGGCAGGCCTTGTGATGTCAGCGCCATCTGCAATTCGAGCGCGTGGAAGTGTGAGCGATAAAGGACGACCATGTCGCTGATGGCGTATCCGGCGCGACGCAATGCCTGCACTTTTTCGATGATGTAGTCGGCTTGATCACGGCCATCGCGCAAGCGAGCCAGTACTGGACGGTGATGCGAGGCGCGGACGGCGCGCAAGGTCTTCTGAAACTGTTCCGGATTGCCGGCGATACAGGCATTGGCCATGCCAAGGATTTCGGGGACGCTGCGGTAGTTCGTTTCCAGGCGGTAGATGTGGGTGCCGGGGTAGCGGTCGGGGAATGACATGATGTTGCGGAAATCGGCGCCGCGCCAGGAATAGATCGATTGAAAGTCGTCCCCAACCACCAGAATGTTCCCTTCCGGGCCAACAATCAGGTCGACCCATGATGCTTGTAAGGTGTTGGTGTCTTGGTACTCGTCGACCAGGGTGTGGGCGAAGCGCTCGCGATAGACACGCAGTAGGTCCTCGTGCTCCCGGAACAAGCGCAAGCCGTTGACGAGCAGGTCGTCGAAGTCCATGGCATTGAGGTCTTTTTTGCGCTGAGTATAGGCCATGTGGACCGACAAGATGTCCTGCACATCCACGGGGGTATAGCCGAACCGGTCCTCCGCCAACCCGTCCAATGGGGCCTCGCGACTGGCGGCGAGACCGAACAGGCTCAACAACACGTCCGGTTTCGGGAAATGCTTATCCTTGAGTTGCAGTTCCTGGGTACAGGTTTTGATTAAGCTGCGGGCATCATCCTGGTCAAGGATGGAGTAATCGTTTTGATAGCCAATGGCTTGGGCATGGCGACGAAGGATGCGGTTGGCCATGTGATGGAAGGTGCCGCCCCACAGTCCGCTGACGGAGGGGCCGACGAGGTCGCGGGCGCGCTCGAGCATTTCGGCAGCGGCGCGATTGGTGAAGGTGAGCAGGAGGATTTGCTGTGGATCAACACCGCGCTCGACCAACCAGGCGACGCGATAGATCAAGGTGCGGGTTTTGCCGGTACCGGCAGCGGCGATGACCAGCACCGGACCGTCCGGCGCTTGCACCGCAGCCAATTGCTCGCCATTCAAGGCGGATTCATAGTGCGATCGGCCCTCTGTCATTGTGCGGGTCCGAGCAACTGGTCGATGCGCATCTGATTGAATCCATCGCTAATGCCCGACTCCCATTTTTCCATGACCCGTTGGATGGCGGGATCGAGATGGTCCAGTCCCAAGGTGTCCGGGCCGGTTCCGTCCTGAAGGATGGTCTCCAAGACCGCCTTAACGGAGAGCCGTTCCGGGGCGACCAGTAGTACGTAGCAGCTTGGCTGATCGGCTAACGCGCCTAGAATGCCGGCGCGTTCGAAGAGCCGGATCATCTCATTGACCAGTCGCAGCGACACGCGCGCTTCCAAGGCGAAATGGTGGGCGGAGAAGACCGGCGCTTTGCCGGACAACGCCGCCGATGCGCGATGCACAATGGCAATGCCAATCATCAACTTGGACTCGATGCTGGCGTTGGAGGCGGTTCGTTCCAGTTGATGCGTTTCCGAGTTCTGGATGGCGAAGGCTACCTCCGCGCCCAGCAGGACAATAATCCAACTGACGTAGAGCCAGCCCAGAAAGATGGGTACGGAAGCGAAGGTCCCGTAGATCGCGTTGTATTTCGAGACGCCGACTTGCAGCTCGATGTAGAAGGCCTGCCAGACGAGCCACATCACTGCGCCGATCAGCCCGCTGATCAGGCCGGGACCAAGTTTCACGTTGGTGTTGGGGACGAAGATGTAAAGAAAGGTGAACGCCAGCCACACCGCCAGTAACGGGCCGACCCGGAACAGGCTGCGCCACATCCAGGCGATGCCCTGCATTTGCTCGCTGAGAAAGGTGTCGATCGCGGCGCTCGTGGCGCTGGCCGCCACGACGAGAATGGGGACGATCACCAACACACTGATGTAGTTGCTGACTTTGCGCAGCAAGTTGCGTGAGTTGGCGATATACCACACGCGGTTAAAGGCCTCCTCAATACCCGCCAGCATCTTGATGACGATGAACAAGACGATCACCAAAAAGATGCCGCCGAGCGCGGCAACGTTCACCTGCGCGTACTGCTCGAGCATTTGCAGGACGAACTCCTGAAACTCCGCAGGCATTTCATCCATCCAATCGCCCAGCATGGCCTCAATGTCATCCACGCCGGCGCCCAGCCCTCGATACATCGAAAACATAATGGCGATGACCGGAACGATGGAAATCAGTGTGCCCAGCGTCAAGGCCGAGGCGTGTTGGGGAATGTGATCCTGCCGTACGCCGCGGATGACCAGGTGGGCTGTGCGCAGGAAACGCACGAACAAGCGCCGGGGTTGCGGCAGTTCGGTGATTTCCACTTCCCACAATTCATGGTGGATGAATTGACGCAGACGTTGGTAGGCGGCGATGATGTGCTGAATCCATGCTTTCATGGCGTCCTCTCCATGTGGCCCGGTTCGATGTGTTGTTCGTATAGCAGCCAAGCCGATAGTGTTTTGGCGTCCTGGATCTGTTCGGTACGAATTAAGGCGCGAACGACGTCGCGTGAGTGCAGGTGCACTTCGATATCTTCGTCGGCATCGAGGTTCCTCGCGCCGGGTTCCATCCACACCTTGGCAAAAAAGATTTCAATGCGCTCATCCACATACCCCGGAGAAGGGTAGATCGCGCCGAGCCGTTGTAGGTGCGTGGCCTCGTATCCGGTTTCCTCGCGCAACTCGCGGAACGCGGCGTCCGCCAAAGGTTCGTCGGGGTCACAATTACCGGCGACGATTTCCAGCATGGCGCGATCGAGGGGTTTGCGGAATTGGCGCACGAAGAGAAAGCGCCCGTCGGGGCGCTGGGCGACCACCGCGACGGCTGGACCATGCCGTACGATTTCCCGCTTGGTACGGGTGCCGTCGCGCAATTCAACCTCGTGCAGTTCCAGCGATACGATGCGGCCCTCGTAGCGGGTTTCCTTGCTAATCGTCTTCTCTTCCATGGTCGTTGTCCTTTCTGCAGCGATGGGCGACGGCGCAACGCGGGTGACAAGCTATTCCTACTCTGCCGCCCCCGCTCCGGTCATCAATAATCTTTACCGCATGCCGATCTCCAATCATAGTGTAGAACGTATGATCCATACTAGAACAGAACGCGCGGTTTGGGAAGATGCCCGGCTGCAGGCTTACGCGATGCGTAGCAGTCACTCCCGCGGCCGAATGCATGCGGAGCCTTCGCATGACTACCGTACCGAGTTTCAGCGTGATCGCGACCGGATTTTGCACTGCCGTGCCTTTCGGCGGTTGGAGTACAAGACCCAGGTGTTTGTGCATGTGACGGCGGATCATTATCGGACCCGACTGACGCATACCATGGAAATGACGGCGATCGCCCGGACGCTGGCTCGCGCCTTACAGGTGAACGAGGATTTGGCGGAGGCGATTGCCTTGGCGCACGACATTGGCCACAGCCCGTTCGGGCATTGTGGCGAGCGGGAGCTGAATGCGTTAATGACGGACGATGGCGGGTTCGATCATAACCTGCAGAGTCTGCGCTGGGTCGAACTGTTGGAGCGCCGCTACCCGGGATTTACCGGACTGAACTTGACGTGGGAGGTGCGGGCCGGTTTGCGCAAGCATGTCGCCGCGACGCCGGGGGCTGAACTGGACGGCTACCCGATTGGGCCGTTCCAATTTATGGAGGCGCAAATTGCCGATGTGGCGGATGACATCGCCTATCAAGCGCATGACATTGAAGACGGATTAGAAGCGGGGCTGCTTGCCCATGAGCAATTGGCCTCACTGGCATTGTGGCAACGGGCCGATGCGCGGTGCCGGCAAGCTTATGGCGATGTGCCGGATGCAGATCGGCCCGCCTATACGATTCGGTTTCTGCTGGATCTGCAGGTTGAAGATGTTTTGCGGACGACCAGCGAACGGCTGCGGCAGATTCAGCCGACCTCGCCGGACGCGGTGATGGAGGCACCGCAACGGATTGTGTCGTTCAGTGATGAGATGCAGGAACTGTTGAAGCCGTATCGCGACTTTCTCTTCCATGACCTGTATTGGCATCCGGCCGTCGACGACTCCAACCAACAGGCCGTGCGCCTGATGCGGCGGTTGTTTTTGCACTACGTTGCACATCCGGAAACGATGGGACGTCGGGCCCGACAGCAGGTCGAGCGGGACGGCTTGCGGCGGTCGGCTTGTGATTACGTCGCCGGGATGACGGATGTGTATGCGATGGAGGAAGTCCGCAAGTACGGGCTCGACGCAGCGGGCGATTAGGGGCTGACGGGCTCGGCGAGAAAGATCTTCGATCCGCTTTCTGTGTCGGCTTGCCAGACCACCTTTCCGGCGGCCGTGCGTGGGCGCTGATCCTCGTACTCGTTGTCCGTCAGTCGAATCGCATCCGGCCCGCCGTTCCAGACGAAGATTTCCGATTCAAAGTTGTCTACATACCCTTGCCAGACGATCAGGCCGTCGCGGATATCGGGATTGAT
>SKLK01000073.1 GCA_007123265.1 Kiritimatiellia bacterium | reverse complement strand
TTTCAGGCGGGCGTATCCGTGGGCGATCGGCCCACTGTTGATTCTGGGCTTGGTCCAGACGTCCTTTTTCATGGAATCCGCCAGCTTGCCGCCACCAGAGTTTTCAGTGGCCCAACCACATTACGGGCCGGGATTTATTCCGTTCGCGTTGTACTTCATCATGGCACTGCTTTTTTTGGTGGTGATGTTTGTGCGCAATGCCCGGCAAGCGGAAGGCATCTTGCTCTTGGAGCTGAAGTTCATTTTGCTGGGATGTGTGGCCGGCCTCTGTTTCGGCGTCTTCTTTCTGATCGTCCCCAATGTCCTTGGGATGGCGGAAATCGGGGTGTTTCTGCCCTTGGCCCCGATTATTCTGGCCGGCTTCATGGCCTACGGAATCGCCGCGCGGCGGATCATGGACATCCCCAATGTGCTGCGCCGAATCTTGGCCTACACGCTCATCCTTGTCTACCTGATCGTCCTTTATCTCTTCGTCTGGTACGCGTGCGAAACATTGATTTCGGGGAAGATTTTGGATGTTGTTCCGTTGCAGCACGTGCTGCCCGCAGTGGTGCTGGCCTTATCGTTGCGGCCGGTGCGGGGACGCATGCAGCGGGTGGTGAATCATTTGTTTCACGAAGGGCACAGTTTGGATCCGGTACACGTAATGCGGGCCACCTCCCGCGCATTGAGTTCATTGTCGACGATGGACGAACTGGTCAATGCGGTTCGACGCATATTAAGTGAACAGTTGGGAGCCCGGTCGGCGCAGATATTAACGCGCGCGCAGGACGGCTATAGCGAGCGGTCGCCAGAGGGACCGCGCACATCTTTACAGCTCACGGTGGATGACCCGCTAGTGGCTCTTTTGCGCAGTCGGCAGGAGGCACTGGTCCGCGCGGTACTGGATCGGGGCAGGGTCACCCCGCAGATTCAGGCCGCCGCGATCCGAATGCGTGAGCTGGGGGTGGAGTTGGCGATGGGGGTCTACGCGGGCGATGCGTTGCAGGGCATTCTGCTGTTGGGCCCGCGCGAAAGTGGCGGCATCTATGGACTGTTCGAACAGCGGCTGATGGAAGGCTTGAGCAGCCAATTATCCGTGTCGCTCAGAAATGCCGAACTCTATACACAGGTTCAGAACAGCCGCGCCTACAACGAAATGTTGTTGGACCGGATGACGGGCGGCGTGATTGCGGTGGATGCGGAGGGGCGGATCAACGTTTTCAACCGTGAAGCGCAACGCGTGACCGGTCTTAGCCGTGAGACTATGCTGCAGGCCCCTTTGCACCGGTTGCCCAAGGCCTTGTCCGCACCACTGGAGAAGGCGTTGCATCGGGTGGGCAGTCGCGACCTCGAATCCCTGTTGGAAACAGATGACCGGGAAATCCCCATTCGGTATAGTTGTGCGCCATTTCATGGCCATGTCGGTCAAGCCCTGGGCGCACTGTTGGTGTTCAATGACCAGACGCAACTGAAACGACTTGAACGTGAAATCCGGCGTACCGATCGCTTGGCGAGTCTGGGCACCCTGGCCGCCGGCATGGCGCACGAGATCAAAAACCCGTTGGTGGCAATGAAGACCTTTACCCAGCTCTTGCCGGAGCGTTATGACGATCCGGATTTTCGGGAAACGTCCTCCACGCTGCTGGCCGATGAGGTCGGGCGCATTGACCGCATTGTCAATCAACTGCTGCGGTTTGCCCGCCCGGCCAAGCCCAGTCTGGCCCCCGTGCATATACATGCCATTGCCAACACCACCATCAATCTTGTGCAACAGCAATTTCGCCAGCACCGGGTGGATATCATTCGGCAATACGAGGCCCAGCACGACCTGATCCATGGCGACGCGGACATGTTGGTGCAAGCCCTGCTCAATTTTATGTTGAACGCGTTGGACGCACTGGGCGATGATGGGCAATTGACGGTGCGCACGGAGAATATTCAGGTCCCTACACAAGAATTGGATTTATGGGGCCAGGCCGTGACCAAGTGGCGCTTGCGCGTCAGCGTAATCGATACGGGGGTGGGGATTGCCCCGGAGGATTTAGGACACGTGTTTGATCCATTCTATACGACCAAGGCATCCGGCACCGGGTTGGGATTGTCCGTCTCGCATGGCATCGTAGCCGAGCATCATGGCGCCATAGAGGTCCAAAGCGAACCCGGTCGTGGGACCGCCTTCCAGCTGACCTTTCCCCTGTTGGAGGATGCGGTTTTGGGATGAAGGTGGCACCGGTCATTTTGGTGGGTTCACGGGACGAAGACATCCTCCGTCGCATACGGGCGGTACGCCCGCAGGCGCGTGTGCTGGAAATCCGCGACGCGCAGGAGCTGGCGCAACAGATTCGTGCGCACGAGGTCTCGGCGTTAATTGTCGATAGCCGGTGCGACCCTTTGTATCAGCAGGTCGATGAGTATGCCGAGACGTATCCCGGGGTGCCGGTGATCCTGCTGGGGTCACGCCGCTCCGACCGCCTGTTGGCCGTTAATTACGTGCCGCTCTTTGCCCGTATGGAGTTCGATGCCAGTGCGGAGGCGTGGGCGGATATACTGGATCTCGCGGCACGGCATCGCCAAATGGCATTGGAGCTGGCGATGCTGAAGCAGTCACGGAGTGCGCCATCCGCTATCCCGTCCGCACCCGTGCCCGCCGACGAGGCTCGTCCGAAGGGGGCCGTCATTGCGCAACTGGTGGGCGCCTCCCGGCACTTCGGCGACCTTGACATGATGCTCGACCGGGCCATTGAAGGACTGGCCTCCGCGCTGCACACCACCCGGGTCGGCCTGTTCGCCTTCGACGATCGGGCCGGTCAGTTTCGGCTGCGCGCCGGGCTGGGCTATTTGCGGGCGACGCAGGATATGGCCTATGCCCCCGACGACCCGTTGGTCCGTTGGCTGGAACAGCAGGCGCATATGATCACGCGCAACTTCGTTGTTCGCATGCAGGATGCACCGGAGGGGGCGTATTTGTCGCGCAGCCTGGATGCGGCGGGAGCGGAACTTATCGTTCCCTTGCTGGCCCGGGGCACCTTGCTCGGTTGGCTGTTTGTTGGCTGTCGCACAACGGGGCAGGCCTATTCAATCCATGATTTGGAAGAGTTCTCCGTGGTCGCGGATCATTTGGCGATGTTGGTAGATAACGCCCTGTTGTATCGTGAAGTGTCGGTGCAGAAGACGTTGGCGGAAACCCTGTTGCACGCCTTGCCGACCGGTATATTCTCTGTTGATGCCAGCGGGGTAATTCGTTGGTTCAGCACGGCCGCGGAGCGAATCACCAATACCTCCGCCGATGTCGTCGTGGGGCAACCGATTGAAAAACTTGGGCCCCGCTGGGCCGACGCCGTGCGCCGGGCGATGAGTGGAACGCGGGAGCCGGTGGTGCAGTCATGGGAGGAGCCGGCGCTACAGCGCTTCCTGCGGTTGGAGGCACGATCCTTGGGCGCCAGCTCGGAAGGCATGGGCGCAATCGGCATGGTGCAGGATTTGACGACCATGCGCCAGTTGCAGGAAAAACAGGCGCAAATGGAGCGGGCCGCGTTCTGGACCGATCTGGCCGCGGGGCTCTCGCACGAAATCCGCAATCCACTGGTCACCATCCGGACCTTTGCGCAGTTGTTGCCGGAGCGGTACGAGGACGATGAATTTCGGGAACAATTCAGTCAGTTGGTTGCGCCGGAAGTCGATCGGCTCAATGACATCATTGAGCAAATCAATGACTTCGCGCATCCCCCGGATCCGGTTTTCTCCCGGCTGGACGTACGTGACACCTTGCATCAGGCCGTAAGCAAGCTGTTTCCGGACGGTCCGGCACCGGTCCAGATCGTCTCGCATGTGGATGGCTCCATCCCGCTGGTGATAGGTGATGAGCGGGCCTTGGTCGATTGCTTTTATCACTTGTTCCAGAACGCGGTGGAAGCCCTTGCGGACCGTCCAAATGGACAGATTTCCTATCGCGTGGAGGCTTCCAATACCGACTCGGAAGATGCCACGGTGCATGTCGTTATTTGTGATAACGGACGGGGCGTGCCGGAGTCGGATGTCGATAAGCTGTTCTCGCCGTTCTACACCACCAAGGCGCGGGGCATGGGCTTGGGCTTGCCGATCGCCAAGCGGACGGTGATTGACCACAACGGTAAGCTGCGAATAGACCGGTCCGGTCCGGGCATTTCGGTGATGATCGATTTGCCCGGGGCGAGCCCGGAATCCGTTGGAGCGTCCGTATGAAACGCCTGTTGATTGTCGATGATGAGCGCGGCAGCCGCCAGTCGCTGGAAATGATCTTCAAGCGCGACTATGCGGTTCTGCTCGCCGCCAACGCGCAGCAGGCGCGGGAGCAATTGACCCGCGCACAGGTGGATTTGATTCTATTGGATTACGTGATGCCGGACATGGACGGGGTCAGCCTGCTCCGCGAAATCCAGACCACGTATCCCGAGGTGCCTTTCGTAATGGTCAGCGCGTCTTCCACGGCCCGCCCGATTGTCGATGCCATGCGCGCCGGCGCATTCGATTTTGTCGTCAAACCATTTGACGCGGATGAGATACAAGCGGTTGTGGCCCGCGCGATTGAGCATCATGAGCTGAAACGGAAGGTGGAACTGCTACAAACCGAGGTGGCGCGCTCGAATCCATCGCATGCGATGGTTGGCGAGTCTCCCCCGATTCAGGCCGTCTTGGAGTGGGTGCAACGGGCGGCCGAGGTCGACACCACGGTGTTGATCTATGGTGAAAGCGGCACGGGCAAGGAATTAATCGCACGGCAATTGCATCGTTGCAGCAACCGGTCCAACGAACCTTTCGTGCCGGTCCATTGTGGGTCGTTCGCGGAGACCTTGATGGAAAGTGAGCTGTTCGGACATGAGAAAGGGGCGTTTACCGGGGCGGACCGTCGTAAGCTGGGGCGGTTCGATATGGCCGGCTCGGGGACCTTGTTCTTTGATGAGGTCAGCGAAATGTCGCCGGCGACGCAGGTGAAGCTATTGCGCGTCCTGCAGGAAAAGGAATACATGCGGGTGGGCGGGACGACGGTGTTGCACACCAACGCCGGAATCATTGCCGCCAGCAACAAGGATCTGCGCGGTGAGGTCGAAGCGGGACGGTTCCGCGAGGATCTCTTTTACCGGTTGAATGTGATCCCCATTCACGTACCCCCCTTGCGGGAGCGGGGCGACGACATTCCGCTCTTGGCGCAGTTTTTCCTCGAACAATTCCGTGCCGTAATGAACGCCGCAGCGGAGTCGATCGCACCGGAGACCCAGGCGCTGCTCCGGGCCTATGCCTGGCCGGGCAATGTGCGTGAGCTGCGCAATGTGATTGAGCGGGCGATGGTGTTGCATGGCGGACAGCGTCGCCTCCCGCCTGAAAGTTTGCCTGCCGAGCTGCGCACCACATCGCCGCTGGCCGGACCGCAGGTGGCCGACGCGACCGCGACATCCGGCGCCCTGCCGCCAAGTATGACTTTAGCGCAGGCGGTGGAGCAATTCGAGCGGCACCTGGTTGAGCAAGCGCTTGAAGAAGCGGGGGGGATTCAGACCCAAGCGGCCCGGCGGCTGGGAACCACCCGCCGGATTTTGAAATACCGCATGGACAAGCTGAATATCGGATAGCGCGTGATCAAGCGAGATTCGGGTTCGTAGTCGCCCATTCGCTCAACGGCGGTAGGACCCCCATCTCGATCACTTCGTCCCGCAGCTTGCACAGGTGCTGATAGGATTCGCGTAGCGCGGCGATATCCGGATCCGAACCGGTCGGCATTTTGCCCGTCAATCCGGTCTTGTCCAGGGTCGTATCCATCGCCATCATGATGTGATTAAACCCGTTGTCCGGGTCATTCACATAGATTCCAGAAGGCCATTCATATCCCTTTCCGTCCATGACCGCTTTGACCATAAGCAACGATTGATGCGAGGGGCTTTGGAAGGAGCTGCGTCCCCGCAACTGAATAATCTTCTTGCCGCCTTGGCAGACGTGGGCGCGGATGTCATCCCATTGCTGCGGTGTAAGTTTATCGGTGCCGATCAAGTCGGTCAGCGGTGTGCCCGCTACCTTCGTGGTGCCGGCAAAGACCGCCATCATTTCGCCATGTCCGCCGTAGGTGCGGCATCCGGTTACCTCGTTCTGCGCCACACCAAAGTGTTGCGCCAGCGCGGTCTGGAGCCGGGTGCTATCCAACGCCGCCAAGGTGCCGATGCAGGAGGGAGCCAGCCCACTGTGCACGAGCGTGGTGAGCCCGGTGATGTCGGCCGGGTTAAAGATGATGACGCCGAACTTCAAGTCGGGACAGTGGGCCTTGATATCCTTGCCCAATTGGGCGGCGATTTCCGCGTTCCCCTTCAGCAAATCTTCACGCGTCATGCCCTCTTTGCGTGGCGCGCCGCCGGAGGAAATCAAGTAGCTCGCGCCGGCTAGCGCCTCGGCGATATCGGTGGTCCAGGTCACCCGGGCACCGGGGAAGGCACAATGATAGATCTCTTCTGCTGCCCCTTGTAACCCTTTTTCAAAGGGGTCATACATGCACACGTTCGGGGTCAGTCCCATGGTAAGCGCAGCCTGCACCATATTGGAGCCGATCGCGCCGGCGGCCCCCGAAATTACCAGTTTGTCGTTGCAAATATAGCTCATTAATCGTTTTCCTTTCCGCATGTGGGTGGCTAAAAACCTCCGAGTAACACTATCCCCGTTTTGGGGCGGTCGTAAAGTCTAATCGCAACGGGGGCGCGCGGGGCCACAGGTGCTTTGTCCCTCCACCACCCTTCCTCGCCACACTTGCTCGGACACCCTTACCCGACTTCACTTAATCGGTTCAGGTTCTGCATCTTCTGCGTATTCTGCGGTTGTTCCTGCCTGACCTTTGAGTTGCGCTTGGTTCTAGTGTGCGTTGGCCAAAAGGGTCGCGTGGGTCACGCGCCAGCCAGGGCCGATCGCGGTGTTGCGCGTGACGGTGCGGACATGAGTCCAGCCCCGTCCCGCGCGCCTTGCGCT
>SKLK01000149.1 GCA_007123265.1 Kiritimatiellia bacterium | reverse complement strand
TTTCAATTACGAGAATTGCGTCTTGATCGAGTCGATGCAAGTAGCCCGCCAATTCGCCGACGTCTTTGACGCGATTGAAGACCGATAACGCCCGTCGGGACCGGCCTCCCGTTTGGGTTCGGAGATTTGCTGTAGCCGCGCACGCTGGGCGCGGGAGATTAAAGTGAAGATGTGGAGTGTAAAGGGAGTGCAGTGCCCCCCCGTCCGGCCCCACCGGGACCGGCTACAGTTTGGGTTCGGAGATTTGCTGTAGCCGCGCACGCTGGGCGCGGTAAATTCAGGCTGCGTAACGTTAATTCAACACGATGCTGACGCACAAACATTTGAGGCGTTTGGATAAAGTCTATATTCGTGATGCGGTCTATTTCATCACGACGTGTGTTGATTCGCGCCGTTCGCTTTTGCACAACCCTGCTGCTGCGGAAGTCCTGCGCTCTGAATGGAGTCGTGCCAGGGAGCGTCACGGTTGGTTCATAGGCCGGTATGTGATTATGCCGGATCATGTTCATTTCTTCTGTGCGGAGCAAGCGGGTGGAGCTAAAATGTCGTTGTCCTCATTTATGAACCGCTGGAAAGAATGGACAGCGAAAGGGTTGTGCCGCGTAAGGAATTTATCGGCACCAATCTGGCAAGCTGGTTTCTTCGATCATATTATTCGTAGCAACGAGACGTATGCCGAAAAGTGGGATTACGTGCGCGAGAACCCTGTTCGCCAGCGGTTGGTTCATCGTTGGCAGGATTGGCCATACCAAGGCTGGGTTGATTTTGATCATCCACGCGGAGAGGCATAGTTTCGCGTCCATCTGCTGTAGCCGCGCACGTTGGGCGCGGTCGAATAAAGTGAAGATGTGGAGTGTAAACGGAGTGCAGCGCTCCCCCTGTCCGGCCCGTCGCGACCGGTTCCCGTTTGGTTAGAACACGAACGCCGCAGCCACCGAGAAGCTGAAATCGCCGAAATAGCGCGTTTCCACACGTAGGCTGTTCAGGTCGGTAAACTGAAGACCGACACCGGCGACCAAACCGACCGGCTGGCGTTGGCGGGCCCGAAAACGTCGCTCCTCGTCCCCGTCATCGTCGCTACGTGTGTCGCCGGATAAGCGAACGATCGAACCGATCGGGCCGGCGTAGGGAGCAATATGAAATTGGTCGGCGACAGCAAAGCGGTAGGAAACCAGGAACCCAGCGTCCCCCTCAATCAAGTCGAATTTCACCCGCGTCCGTTCGTCATCGACCAGTTCGAATCGGTCGCCTAAATCGGGCGAGTAGCGGATTTGAGCAAAGGTGCCACCGCGCCACCCTTCATGCTCAAAGGCAAGGAACCGCAAACCGACTCCGCCGACCACCCGATGGGAGCCGCTGCCGGCGCTCATGGCGCCAATATCAAAGTCCAAACGCGCGGTGCGACTGATCTCGGTTTGCAACCGGAGAATATAGGCATCGGCGTCCAAGTCCGCCCGGATGCGTGCCGGTTCGGACGTAATGTCCAATTCCCGGTCCGTCCGTTCATAAATGACCTCGGCCCGCATTTTGCGGGGGTGATCTTGTGAAAAAATAATATCGCCGGCGTCACCCGCCTGAAGCGAGGTCGATGCGGCCACAACCATTGCGATACCTAACCATCCTGCACGTTTCATGATCCTTGTCCTTTCTGCTGCATGGGTGTCTCTGCAGGTTGGACGCTGCATCATGCGGGTCTATTCATTTTGTCTGCGCGCCTCGCCCAAGGCGCGCAGCATTTTGGGCGGATGAAACCATTCCAGACGGCCGGCACCGGGCGCAACGGCGTCCGGGAAAAGAACGCTTGCGACGGACGCCTTCTTGAAGTGCATGGGCGAGCGTTCTGCAGCAGGTAGACACGCATGGGTCAACCAGGTCATGTCCGGCATGTGCCCGATCAACATCACCGCGTCCCCGGATTGGCGACGAATCCAATCGAACGCAGCCGCACTATCGCTACCGGGTACCATGAATGGACAGGACTGGATGGGGGGGTGCACATTCAGCGTGCGATGCACAATTTCAGCGGTCTGCATGGTGCGCACCAATGGACTGGTCCCGATCACTGTCGGGATGGCCTGAAGCGATTGCAGCCCTTGCGCCACAGCCCGTGTCTTGAAACGGCCTTCATTGGAAAGCGGGCGGTCCTCATCGTGGTGTATGCCGTTTTCTCCCAGCTCTACCGCGATGCCATGCCGCATCCAATACACGCGTTTCATCGGTTTTGACCCACCCGGGTTGGCAAATGGGGTTTAAACGTCGAGCGTGTGCTGGCTTCCTGCTCAGCCGCCCGTTGGCTCGCTTCTTTGTAAAAGACTTCCTGGCTGCGGAGTTGTCGCGATTTGCGGCTGGGAAGCTTTCGCTGATAGGTGCAATCTTCGCCTAATACACGCCCCTTCACATTGTCCTTCATGCACGTTTTGAGCATGGCCTGAAGCCGGAGCTGTGCCGCCCGGTCTTCAACCGGAACCAGAAGCTCAATCCGCCGATCCAGATTTCGTGGCATCCAGTCGGCACTGGAAATAAATACGCGGGGTTCGCCCCCATGCCGGAAATAAATGATCCGGCTATGTTCGAGAAAACGGTCCACAATGCTGACCACCTTGATGTGATCGCTGATACCGGCAATGCCGGGGCGCAGGCAACAGATGCCGCGCACGTTCAACTCAATCTTCACGCCGGCCCGCGACGCGCGGTACAGGGCCTCAATCAGCACAGGATCAACCAAGGAATTGAACTTGGCCATGATGTGTCCTTTTTGCCCTTGCGTATGACGTTCAATTTCGGTGTCGATACATTCCAGCAAGCGATTGCGCAGGCTAACGGGCGCGGCATCCAGACGGCGGAATTGAACCGATTGACCGTACCCGGTGATGGTGTTGAAGAACGTGGCTGCGTCAGCGCCATAATCCTCCTGGGCCGTTAGGTAGCTGATATCGGTGTATAAGGTCGCGGTCTTTTCGTTGTAGTTGCCGGTGCCGAAATGTACGTACCGGCGAATCCCGCTGGATTCGCGTCGAATGATGATGCAGACCTTGGCATGGGTCTTGTAGCCGCGCACGCCGTAGATCACATTGACGCCTGCCGCTTCCAGTTCCCGCGCCCATTCAATGTTCCGCGCCTCGTCAAAGCGCGCCTTTAGCTCCACAATCACGGTAACTTGTTTGCCGTTCTCCGCCGCCCGCTTCAAGGCGGCGACAATCGGACTGCGGGCACTGGTCCGATATAGGATTTGTTTGATCGCCAGGACCCCGGGGTCCACTGCCGCTTCCTCCAGCAGGCGCACCACGGGTTCGAAACTTTCAAACGGATGGGCCAAGAGAAGGTCGTTTCGGCTGATACGTTCGAACATCGATTCCAGCGGGCGCAGTGCGGGGGGAAGCACGGGCGGCCAGGTCTCCGACTTGAATTCCTCGAATCCCGCCATGGTGGCCAACCCCATGTAGGCGGATAAGTCTAGCGGACCCGGAATCATGAATACAAAATCGGGATCCACGGCCGTGGCCTTGCAGAGGTAGTCCCGGCAGGCGGCGGAAGCGGATTGGGCCATTTCCAGTCGCACGCACGGGCTGGTCCGACGTTCTTCAAGGATGTCTTCCATGCCGGCCAACAGGTCCGGGGCCTCGTCCTCGCGCACCTGCATATCGGCGTTCCGGGTGATGCGAAAAGGAACCACTTCGTCGATTTGTTCGCCGGGGAACAGGTGGTCAATGAATAGCGCGATCACCTCTTCAAGCCGAACATAGGCGTATCCGTCCTCCTTGGGCAACGTCATTAGACGAGCCAGTGTGGGCGGAACAGGCACCACGGCCACGCGCGCTGCGG
Organism: Kiritimatiellia bacterium; assembly: GCA_007123265.1. Classification (GTDB taxonomy): domain Bacteria; phylum Verrucomicrobiota; class Kiritimatiellia; order SLAD01; family SLAD01; genus SLAD01. The sequence continues at coordinate 3,174 of SKLK01000149.1, read as the reverse complement.
ATTCACCCTTGGCCGGTGCGAGGGCCACATACAGGTGCAGGGTGCGTGCTTGCAACAGCGGGAACGGTTTGTCGGGGTCAATGGCCATCGGGGTAATGACCGGGTAGATCAGCTCCGAAAACGTGTTCTCCATCATGCGCAATTGTTCGGCATCGAGTTTGTGCGTCGATAGTTCACGAATGCGGGCCCGGTATAGGGCGGGCTCAAGGTCCTGTTGGAAACAGGCGTACTGGTCTTGCACCATTTTCCGGGCGTAGCGGCTGATAGCCGTCAATTGTCGGGTAGGGGTTAGGCCGGTAAGGTCCCGTGGTGCGCGGCCCTGGGCCTTAATGAGCTGCAGCCCACCCACGCGGACCATGAAAAATTCGTCGAGATTCGAGCTGGTAATGGCCAAAAACTTCAAGCGCTCGAGAACCGGAACCTGCAAGTCGGCGGCCTCCTCCAGAACCCGCTGATTAAAATCGAGCCAGCTCAGTTCGCGATTGATGAAATGCTGTCGTGAAAGTTTGAGTTTTCGTTTAGCGGACATATTGAATGCCTCGTTGGCGCGCATCTCTGCGGAGTTCGACGTTCATGCCATAAATATCGCGGAACAGGCTGCCCTTCTGCCGCACCGCCAGCCGTTCCAGCGTCAAGTCCTCAACGCCGTGAACATGAATAACAAAGGCCGAACCTTCCCGGCTAAACGTCAGATTCTTTAGTTGTTGCATGTGGTTCTGATCCAACGCATCGGCGACCCGAAGCAGTGCCGCGAGTTTGGATACGATCAACTGATCCTCGCGCGACAGCACCGTGTACTCGATGTGGTTGGATTTCGGCAGGGCGCGCCGATGGTAACGGGCGATCAAGGCGACCAAGCGGGTGTCCTTGCGGCTCAAACCGAACAGGTCGCTGTTCATGATCAAATATTGAGAATGCTTGTGATGACTTTGATTGGCCACATACATGCCGACTTCGTGCAGCAGGGCCGCCACACGCAGCAAAAGTTCATAGCGCGGCTCGAGTTCATGTTCCAGATGGAGCTCCTGAAAGAGCAATCCGCAACTATCCGCCACATGACGCGCGTGCTTCTCTTCGTATCCGTATTTCCGGCCCAACATCATCGAGGAATGCATCACCTGATCACGGAAATGTTCGGTCCACATCGTTCCGCTGGCCATTTCCTGCAGCAGGCCGTCGCGCAACGTGATCTTGGAGATATCCAGCTTTTTCACGCTGAACGATTCGGCCAAACGGGCATACGCCAGCAGGGCCGGCCCCAATGTTTCCGCCTCGCTGTAGGGGAGATGATAATCCCGGGCGATTTGATCTACATCCATATCCGCAACCTTCCGCGCGAAGGAGCGGAACCGGTCCAGGGAAAGGGAAACCAGAGGCTCCCTCGCTTGGGACGGTTTAAGGGTGTCGGCGGCGATACGGACATCACTGCCCAGTGCGATCATTCGTTGCACCGGGTCCGGCGGAATGGTTCGGTGAATCTGGTCAACCGTCAATTGGATGTGCCGGTTCAGAATCGTGGCCATGCGGCGATTGGTGGTGCGATGCGTGTCCAGGGTCTCACGCATGCGCAGGGCCCCCAGACGATAGGTGCGCGAGAGGGTCACATGCCGGTTCTGGACCAATAGTACCTCGGTGCTGCCGCCACCCACTTCGACAATCAAGGTATCGTGCTGATCCAACTCATCCCACTTTTCCAAACTGTCCCGCACCGCGATATAGGTCAGTCGATTGACCTCTGCTTCATCGATGGGTTCAATTCGGATGTGCGCGGCAATATAGATCCGGTTCAGAAACGTATCGCGGTTGGCTGCTTCGCGTACCGAGCTGGTGGCCACCGCTCGTATTTGATCTTCACGGCTGATGCCGTAATCGCGCAGGACCCGGCGATAGCCGCGCAGGACACCGGCACATTCTTCGATCGTGTCCGCATCAATTTGACCGGACGCAAAGGTGTCTTTGCCCAGACTCACTTGATGTTGGAGCGTCTCGAGACTGTGCACCTGGCCCTGTTGATCGATCTCGGCAATCTCCATTCGAATCGCTGACGCACCGACATCGATGACGGCAATCGGGGTCCGCTCCGCTGGTGACGCTTGCTCCATGGCAAAGTATTAGCAGAGCACTGCGATACTGGCAAGTCACTAGCAATTATGTCACTAGAATTTATGGGTGTATCTCCCGGGAGCGCCGAGCCCCAGCTCGGCACGAATGATCGCGCCAAGGCGGAACATGGTCTGCGTATTGAGGGCCTTTTACAACCACCATGGTGCGGCGCGGATGCCGGGACTGACGGCGAAGGTTTCGGTGACATCGGCCAGTACGATGCCGTTGGTGTCGGTGGACTGGGACAGGGCGCGCCATTTGGCTAGACCGACGGCGTGATGCGGATTGATGGTAGAGGCGCTTTTGATTTCAATGGGGTGGAGTTTGCCATCGTAATCGATCAGCAAATCGACCTCTATGCCGTCGCGCGTCCGCCAAAAGTATAACGATGGCGGCAATCCACGGTTGAGGAATGCCTTGACCCATTCGCTGACCACGGCCGTCTCGAATAATGCGCCGGCAAACGCCCCCTGCATGAGCGGGCCGCTTGTGTGGAGCCCCATAAGGAACGAGGCCATCGCGGTGTCGAGCCAGTATACCTTTGATGACTTGATCAGCCGCTTGCCGAAATTAACGTGATAGGGTGGGAGCAAGAATACCTGTCCGGCGGCTTCAAGCACCGACATCCAGCGGCGGGCGCTGGGCTGCGAGATGCCGGCATCTCGTGCCAGATCAGAATAATTTACAATCTGTCCAGTCCGAGCGGCCACCAGCCGCAAGAAGCGCTCAAAGGTGTTGAGATCTCCAACATTCAGTGCCTGTCGAACATCCCGTTCCAGGTAGGTTTGCAGGTATCCTGCACACCACAGATCGCGGTCGGCATTCCGGTTCGCGCGTAGCTCGGGATATCCGCCACGCAATAACCAATCGGCTGTTTCAACGGGTTGTTTTCCAGAATTGGACGGCTGGTGTTTGCCGAGTGTGGATAGCTTCTCACTCATATTCACCCAAAGGCCATTGCTCCCTTTAAGTTCCTCCACGGATAAGGGCAACAGCGTGAGAATAGCGGCGCGACCGGCCAGTGATTGGCTTACCCCTTCCATCAATGCGAAGTTTTGTGACCCAGTCATC
>SKLK01000096.1 GCA_007123265.1 Kiritimatiellia bacterium | reverse complement strand
AGATCAACCGATGCCGGCGTTCCCGTGCTGGCCATTCGCAGCTTCGATGATCAGGGCGTAACCTCAAATTTCGCCATGATGCGCAGTATCCTGCATGCCGCCAGCGAGGGCGCGCGGGTACTGAATCTGAGCTGGGGCTCCGAAATCAACAGCCCCTTCATGGAAGACACCTTGCGCACGGCCCGGCAGCGCGGCCTGTTGGTCGTGGCTTCAGCGGGCAATGAACCGACCAATCGCCCGGTCTACCCCGCCGCCTATGAAGGCGTCATTGCCGTGAGCGCAACCCTGCCCGATGGCCAACCCTGGCCCTCGTCCAACTACGGCGACTTCGTCACCATCGGCGCTCCGGGTACAGCTTCGTTTCCGATTGGCTTTCACGGCGGACCGGGCGCCTATGCCGGCACATCGATTGCCAGCGCCTACGTAAGCCACGCCATCGGCCTGTATCTCCAACAACATCCCCGGGCCACGCCCACACAAGTGCTTCGCGCATTGACGCAAGCCGTGCAAGCCGACGGAACCCCGCGCAACCCACAGACCGGCTATGGCGTTTTGACGCAGGACGCACTAAAACGCTTCCTCGGCCGCTAACCGGTCCATTCGGAGGGTGCCTTGACGGGCGCATCCGCTTCCGGCACTCTTTTGCGCATGACACACACGCAGACAACATCGGCAACCGGTCTGGCGCATCGCCGACGCCTGGCCCTCGGGCCGGGCCTATTGTTGGCCGGGGCGGCAATCGGGGTCTCGCACTTGGTCCAAGCCACCCGTGCAGGGGCCGATTACGGGTTTGCCCTATTCTGGATTCTGGTGCTGGCCATTGTCAGTAAATATCCCGCCCTCGAATCCGGGCCCCGCTTCGCCGCCGCTACGGGCGAACACCTGATCACGGGGTACCGCCGCACACATCCCTGGATGCTGGGCATGTATGTGCTGATTACGCTGGGCACGATGTTTATTATTCAGGCGGCCGTGACCATGGTAACGGCGGGATTGGCAGAACAACTGTTCGGACTCGGTTGGAGCACAACCCCTTGGACGGCCGTCATCTTGGCCGTGTGCATCCTCCTACTACTGATCGGACGGTATCCGGCACTTGATCTTTCAATGAAATTGATCATTAGCCTATTAACCCTGTTGACCTTCATCGCCGTGCTGCTCGCCATCGGGACCGCCCCGTGGGACCGGATCCAGGCAACACCCGCTCCCTCCTATTGGCACATGGCCGGCCTCGGCTTTGTCATCGCGTTCATGGGCTGGATGCCGATTCCATTGGATGCCTCCGTTTGGCATTCCATTTGGACCAAGGCCCGCAGCCGACAAACCCACTATCCCCCATCCGTCAGTGATTCGCATTTCGATTTCAACGTGGGCTACGGTGCTGCGGCGGTCATTGGCGTCCTCTTCTTTTTGTTGGGCATCCTGGTCATGTACGGTACCGGCGAACAGTTTGCCCCTGGCGCCGTCGCGTTTTCCGCTCAAATCGTCGAACTATACAGTCGTACCCTGGGTGCGTGGAGCGCGCCACTGATTTCGGTGGCGGCCTTTGTAGCGATGTTCAGCACGACGTTGGCCGTCACCGATATTTATCCGCGCGTATTGGCGGAGGTCGTGTCCGAATGGCGGCCGGCCCGCGAGACGACCGCTCCGCGGCGTATACACAGTACCCGGGTGTATTTGGGCGGGTTACTCATCGTACCGCTGGTAGCGCTCGGCATTGTCGCCTTCATGTCCGGCCGGGCGTTTACCGTTCTGATCGATTTTGCCGCCGGCCTCTCCTTTGTGACGGCGCCCATCCTGGCTTGGTTTAACCTGCGCGTAATCACCGGCCCGCAAATGCCGGCCTCCGCCCGACCAACCAAAGGGTACACTTGGTACCACTGGAGTTGCCTGATCTTCCTCGTACTGCTCGCCGGGGCCTGGTTCTATCATCGGTTCTGGGGATAAATGCCGGCGGATTCTGAACCTGCGCCCGCGCCTTCTCTTGCGGCTCGGCGGGACGCCTCGCCCCACCGATCCTGCACGCGGCGGTAGGGCGAATCCTCCGGATGAGCCGCAACTATGGACCGAGCGTGGTCCGAACATGAACACGTGCTGATCCGAATATCCGTTCGCTGCAAATGCACGTCTGTGGCCATCATCCAAAGCGCCGCTTTGGACTTCCCTAACGCTTTCTCTCCCGGCTCGGCGGGACGCCTCGCCCCCTACCCCTTCATGCCAGTCAGGGTCACCCCCTGAATGAAATATTTCTGGGCAAAGAAGAAAATCACAATCACCGGCAACGTCATCATCAGCGATCCCGCCATCATCATGCCCAGGTTACCACCGGCCTGCACATTGAACGCGTAAAGCCCGAGCGACAACGGATAGAGGCGCTGATCGCTTAAGTAGATCAAGGGGCCCATAAAATCATTCCACACCATCATAAAAGTGAAGATCGAAATACAGGCCAGGGTTGGTTTGATGAGCGGCATGATCACATACCAATAGACCTGCAGAAAATTGCAGCCGTCAATCTTCGCCGCGTCTTCCAGATCACGGGGAATCCCCTTCATAAACTGGCGCAAGAGAAAGATATTAAAGGCGTTGCCAAAGAAGCTGATCACCCAAAGCGGATACAACGTGTTGTACCAACCCAACGACCGGATAATCAAAAAATGCGGGATCATCGTCACTTGCGGCGGAATCATCAACGTCGCCAACATGACGCCAAACGAAAGGTTCCGGCCCGGCCATTGCAAGCGCGCAAACGCGTACGCGACCAGCGAACACGAAATGATGTTGCCGACAATGTTCATGATGACCAAGAACAGGCTCGTCGCCGTATACCGCCAAAATGGGATATGATCGAGGGCGTCCCGGTAATTCGCCTGCATTTTGGCCCACCACGCATCGCGCTGCCCCGCCTGTTCCATGGAGATTTCCACGCGGACATGCTGTGGCCTCGACTCGAATTCCGGCCCTGACGCCACCCGCCGATACGGCAACCAATTCCGGATCTTGGTGGACTGGTCATCGGGCCCGTACTGCTTCAAAATCACTGCGCCCCACTGAAAGTTGCCGAGAAACTCCGATCGCATGCCCTCATACCTATGGCCGTTCTTTTCGAGGGCAAAATTCACCCGGTGCCACGAATCGTCGGGACGAATAAACAGCATCATCCGATACAATCGATTCGCATCGAATGGCAACGCCAATGTCGTCGATAGCGTCAACGCCCCGGGCTCGTCGCGAAAATCATAGACCAGATCCGCAACAGCCTCGCCATCCTGCCACCGGGCCGGCCCTTCAATCGCCCAAATATCGGACAAGGCCCTGTCCTCAGCCAGGTCCATCTCCTGCAATTCAAAACTGCGCACACGAATGGCGCCAAACGTTAATCGCCGCGTGACGCGCTGGGCGGTATCGCTGATCAGCTCCGCCGTCACGCGGGTCTGAATCTCCGCCCATAAATCCGGGTCCGGCAACTCCCACAACGCACTGGGCATGGTCTGGACCAAGCGGCGATAAATCCCGGGCAAGATAATGTCCACCAACGACTCGCGGCCATGGATGTATTCCGGCACCTGCACTTCGTGCCGCTGAATGGCGGACCGAATCGCCGCCTGAACCCGGTCAAATCGCTCACTGTCCGGCACCGCGAAATACTGGTCATCCAGGTACGGTGAAACCGCCGAGGGCACCGGCCGCATCGGAAAGAGCGTAATGGACTCACCAAACATCTCCCGGTCCACCTTGAAACTGGTTCCGACCATCCAGATGAAAGGCAAACTGAACACCATCGCGCCACCGAACAGCAGCCCATAAATCATCAAGGCCCGCGCCAGCCCGAGGGTCCGGCGCGTCCAACGATCGGCGGCCGCTTGGCCAGCGGTCTGGCGATCCATTTTGGGATCGGGCGTCATCGCTGAAAAACGATCATCCATCGGTTCAGGCATCTCCTTCGTAGTGCACCCAACGCTTCGAGAACTTCATCTGGAAGGCGGTGATGATCAACACAATCAAAAACAGGAACCACGCCAACGCCGCCGCGTAGCCCATCTGCAAATAGCGAAAGGCGTTGTTGAACAAGTAATAAACATAGAACAGGGTCGAATTGTCAGGTCCGCCTTCGGTCATAATGAAGGCTTGGGTAAAGATCTGAAACGTCGCAATCAGGCCCATGACCAAATTGAAGAAGATGTACGGGGTCAACATGGGCAAGGTGATGTAGCGGAATTTCTGCCACGTCGTGGCACCGTCAATTGACGCGGCCTCGTAATAGCTTTCGCTGATTCCTTTCAGGCCCGCCAGCCAAATGATCATGCCGCCGCCCGCGCCCCACAGTCCCATCAAGATCAGCGACCACTTGCTGGTCGCCGGATCCGTGAGCCAGCGCGGGCCTTGAATGCCGATACCGGCCAGCATGGTATTGAGCAAGCCGCTTTGCGGATTGAAAATCCAAATCCATAAAATGCTGGCCGCCACGACCGGTACAATACTGGGCAAATAGAAGAGGGTGCGCCAGACAGCGACGCCACGAATCTTCAGGTTCAGCAAAATCGCAATCCCCAACCCCACCGCCATACCCAACGGCACGCCAATCACCATAAAGACGGTGTTGTACAGCGAAATCCAAAACAACTCGTCGCGGAACAGCATATGCACATAGTTCGTCGGCCCGGTAAAGATGGCCGGGTTCAAGCCATCAAAGGAGCTAAAGCTGATCACGACCGAGAACAACAGTGGCCCGCCGGTGAACACAGTGAATCCGATTAGGAACGGCAAGGCGCAAATCACCCCGTTTTTCCATTCCGCGCGGAAGTACGATCCTTTGGACCCCTCCAACTGGATCGTATCGATCTCCCGCCCACCGGAAAGCAGACGCAACGGTTTCAACCAACGCTGCATACGGAACCGGTTGCGCAAGCCCTCGCTGGTATCCCACCGATACGCCAACACCACCACCGCGATCAGCAGTCCCACATACAAGATAAAGAACCACGTCCAACTGGAAATTTCGATACCGGGCGGCGGGTCGAGGATGGCGTCCAGATCCCGCTGCACCATCGCCGAAAAATAATCCAATGCATCCTGCGGCGTTCGACGGCCATAGATGGCGGCTTCCATCGCCATGATCTGCGCATTCCACAAACGCTGCCCCACCGGGGTCACCGGCCGGAACCGTGAATGCTCCAGCAAGTCATGGAACTGGGCCATGGCATGCTTGAACCGATCCTCCAGGTCATCGTTCTCGACAATATACCGCTGGTAGGCCCATTCGTTTTGTTCGCGGTGCGGGAATTGCCGCGGCAGAAATGGACGGCCCTGGCTGAGGAAGGTGTAATACTGCGATTCCATCATAATCGCGTGCGCGCGCTGACTACTGAGAAACCGGATCAATTCCCATGCGCCCGTGGGCTCGTGTGCAGTGGATGGAATGGCATAGGCAAACCCGCCCACCCAGGAAATCGGTGTCATCCCCTCATCGATCGACTGCTGCGGCAGAGGGGGCGGGGCGGCGCCGAAATCCAGATTGCGTCCATAAAACGCGAGCGACTCCATCACCCAGACGCCGTCAATCTTCATCGCCACGCGCCCTTGAATGAACGGATCCAATTCGCCGCCCTGAAACGATTGCTCGAAGCCGGCCACTTCCCGCGCGCCACCCAACTGGTCATACACGCGGGTCATAAATTCCAGCGCCTTGACGATGCGGGGATGATTCAGCGTAACCGTCCGCCCGTCCTCGCTCATGAATTCGCCGCCGGCCTGCCAGCCATACAAATACAGCCAGGAATTGCCGTAATTGGGAATGAAGCCGATGCTGCGAATGTTGCCGCGGGCATCGCGCTCGGTCATGGCCAACGCCATTTCCTCCAATTCCTCCCATGTCGTTGGCGGCGTCGGCTCGCCGTCTTCATCCACGTATCCGTGACGCCGCAGAATATCGCGATTGTATAGTAACACGCGGTTGTCCGCGTTCGCGGGAATACCGTAGAGCGCCTGGTGTCCGTCGGCCGGATTGGTAAACACCGCTTCATCCCAACAGGACTCGAAATAGGCCTCTTGTCGGATCGGTTCAATCGCCGCCAACGACATCGCACCCCGCGCGCGTGGCGGTTCTTCCGCCGCGCCGGGCCAAGGCTCCGCTTCCGCCGCGCCGCGTTGCCATGCCTGCCACGCCGCCCAATCCGCGGCCACAAATTCGTCCAGCGGCGTAAACGCGCCCCGTGCCGCCCACTCCGTGATGGCGAAGCGGTCAAAAAAGATAACGTCCGGCGGCATCCCCCCCGCGACACTGACCAGAAACCGGGTCGGATCAGCGGTTTGATCGCGGGACGCATTTTGGCCGGACACCACCCGGTACACGGGATAACTCGGATCAATGCGGTTACGTTCCCGGCTTAATCGCTCGAACTCGCGGATGGCATCTTCCAGCGCGCCTTCAATCGGCCCCGCCGGACCCATAAATTGGATTTCGACCGCGCCGTCATCCATTAATTCCGAGCGGCCGGGATGCAGCCACCAAAGCGCCGTCACCAGCACCACGCCCCAAAATGCGCCCTTGACTATGCTTAGATCCTTCATTGCCACCGATTCGATGCCGCACCCTACCACGGCGAAGTTGGGGAAGGAACTTCAAAAAGCGAATCGACAGCAATTTAGCGGCATCCACCGCCGTTCCAATCGTTGGAAGAAATTTTGGCTCGTTTTCCAATCGTTGGAAACTTTGAGGGGAATTTTTCCAATCGTTGGAAAATAAAATGACGTGTTTTCCAATCGTTGGAAAAGTAGGCGGGCGGCATTCCATATGTCCGCGCTGCGGGTTGCGGCATCGCGGGATGAGCCGGCGGTTTGACTTCCAGGCAGACCTGCCTATAGTTTTACTAAATGGAGGGATGATTAATGGACTGGACTCAACAACATTGCCAAGCATTGGATTCAAACACCTCACCCATGAGCGACGCGGAGGTGACCGGGCATCTGGAGGGCTTGGCGGGCTGGAAACTGACGGACGGCGCACTTGAAAAGACGTATTCGTTCAAGAACTATTATCAAACGACCGCGTTCGT
>SKLK01000191.1 GCA_007123265.1 Kiritimatiellia bacterium | reverse complement strand
GCGACGGCATAATCGAGATCTTCACTGCCGGCTAATGTCGCGGGTGCCTCATGGCCGGGAAACCAATCGGTCAACAATTCGCGCATTCGCTCTTTCAGTGCCGCAGCCTTAAACACGCCGCCGTTGAAGATCAGATGGGAAGGACGTCGTGCTCCGGCTTCGTTTCCAGTGGGCGCGTGCTCCGTCAAAAAGCGGGCGAGATGACGTGTGATCCCGGTATCCGATTCATAGGGCAACCCCAATTGTTTGAAGCCGGAAACCGCTCGTTTCATCGGTTTGTCGGTTATTGCGCAACGAGGCAGGAACCCGTCGATTAAGGTCGAAGCCACTTGGTCACGACTCAACTCTACAGAGAGCGAGCCGCCGATCACCTTGGATCCGCGGCCCAGAATCGTCACCGGATGTTGGGCTGGACCGTCAGGGGCCAGCAAGGCTTCTTTCGCAGCGCGACAGGCGTGCCAGAGCGAAACCGATTGCCACGCATCCAGTTCATGTCCTTGCTCCTTGAACAACGCTTGCGCCATAAACGCCAGGGCCAGGTCCATGTTGTCGCCACCGACCAGGATGTGATTGCCCACGGCGACGCGATTCAGTTCCAGTTCACCACCGCGATCTTCGACCGAGATCAGCGTGAAATCGGTGGTCCCGCCACCGACGTCGCAGACGAGTATGAGGTCGCCGACATGCAGGGCGTCCCGCCACCGCTCGCCCTGCGTAGCCAACCACGCATACAAAGCCGCCTGCGGCTCTTCCAGCAGGATAAAGTCTTTTGGAAATCCCGCCAGCCGGGCCGCTTCCCGCGTCAAATCACGGGCACTGGCGTCAAAGGACGCGGGTACGGTTAAGGTTACGTATTGCTCGACAAACGAATGTTCGGGAAAGGCGGCATTCCAGGTCGCAGCCAAGTGAGCGAGGTAAAGGGCGGAAGCGGTAATGGGCGACAATTGTTTTACATCCTCCGGCGCTTGCCAGGGTAGAATCGGTTGGTGCCGGTCCACGCGTGAGTGACAAAGCCATGACTTGGCCGCAGCCACCGTGCGCGTCGGAACCGCGGCGGATTGGGCGCGGGCAAAATGGCCCACCACACCGACGGCTTTATCCCGTTCGGTCACCGTCAACGTGCCCGCTTCCAGCTCGGCCTCAGTGGGCAAATAGATAAACGACGGCAGCAACGCCCGTTTTTCGATCGAGGTGGCCGTGGTCATTTGCGGAATCGGCAGCAGCTCCACGGATGGATTCGAATCGCCAAGGGGCGTAAAGGCTAGGGCGCTGTTCGTGGTACCTAAATCGATACCTATCGCGTAGGAAGGTTGGGTCATGATACAGAACTCCTGTGAAATGTGGGATTTGGAAATGGGTATCCGGGTCAGCCGAGTTCGACCTCGGCTGGGGCGACGACCCAGGCGCTTTCGTCGCGACCTTGCCAGCTTGGCACCTCGTGGCGCGTGATCTTCCAACCGTGATGACATAACCGGCCTTCACGGGCACCTTCGTGCACCTGTCCGGTCAGTTTCCATGCGCCGGGATCACGATCCGCCGGCAAAGGAATCGTTGCGTTTTCCGGCTCGGTACGGAGGGGGGCAATCCCGAAAATCCGGTCCAGGGTGGCACGGCAATCGCGATGGATATCCCGCACGGCCGCGCCGATGTCGGCATCTTTGTAGTTGGCAAGGTCCTCCTGTAGAAAATCGACCAGTCGTCCCTCCCGCTGCAGTGTGGCCAATAGCTCCACAGCCTCCGATCGCGCCGGACGGGACGCCGCCGCTTGTGCGGTGGCGAGTTTCTTTACGGGTTGATCAATCCAATTCGCGAGGTCGCGGGCAAACTGGCGATTGCCCAGCGTTCGCGCAAACACCTTGAAAGCTAGTTTGAAATTCATGAATGCACCTGAAAGTTGGTAAAAATCTGTGAGCGACGCATCCACGCAAGGGCGGAACGTCATGTGACGCGCCATCCGTTAAAGGAATCGCCTACGCTTGGCAAGAACTAAGTGGTTAAAAAAATGTAAAGGTCTAGCCCTTCAGCGCGTTCACGAAGGCCTGGGCGAATACCGGCAGGTCAATCGGTGTGCGGGAACTGATCAAATGACCGTCGACGACCAAGGCCTCATCGCTCCAGGTTGCGCCCGCGTTGATCATGTCGTCCTTGATCCCCACGGTGCTGGTCGCTTTCCGGCCCCGCAAAATGTCGGCGGATATTAGGATCCAGCCGGCATGGCAAATGAAAGCAATCGGCTTTTGGGCCTGGTCAAAGTCGCGGGTTAGACGCAGCACATTGGCGTCCCGGCGCAGCTTGTCCGGGGCAAACCCGCCCGGCACCAACAAGCCGTCATAATGAACCGCCTCCACATCCGCCACGTCGGCGTCCGATTTGCATGGGTACCCATGCTTGCCGGCGTACACGACGTTCGATTGAGGTCCAGCGACGGTAACTTTCCAGCCTTCTTCCTCCAGGCGCAGCTTCGGGTACCACAACTCCAAGTCTTCATAAACATGATCCACAAACGCTAAAATCTTTTTCATCAGAATGACTCCCTTTTATCGACATATTTTTTCACCGTGCGCCAATCCAATCCAACCCGGCGCGCGACTTCGCCATAGGTACCGTACTCGTCGTACAGCAATGCACAATAGTGTGCCTGCAATTCCGTCGCGGTCAATAGGCCCTTCTTCATGCTGGCCAGCAACCGGGCTTCGGGGGTGGGGGCACCTGCATCGGACGAGGCGATCGTTCGGGGCTCATACTGTCCGCTGATAAGTACACTGCGCACGGCTTGTCCCAGTTCCCGGACATTGCCCGGCCACTCATAGTGAGCGCCCAGACGGTCGACAAGCTGATCCGTGATGTGCTTGACCAGATCAGTTGGGGCCGTGCCGAGTTGTTTCGCCACGACCTGCGTAATCAAGCGCGGCAACGCATCCGCATCGGCTTGGACGTGTTCGTGAAGCGATGGAACGTGAAGGGTACGCGTGGCCAGCCGATACCACAACTCCGGGACCAGCCCGCCGGCCGGTCCAGATTCAACGTCCGATGGGGACATCCCCGCCACAATCCGGCGTCGAACACGGGGGGCGTCATCGCCTGGGCCCTTACGCTGCTGCAGCGTTAACGCCAATCGCCGTTGCAGGCGAGGCGACATTCCCGCCAGTCCATCCAGATAAATCACACCATGGTCCGTGCCATCGAAGAGAAAACCGGGCAGAGGACCTTCGTCGCCCCACAACACGGTTTCCTGTCCTGATTCCGAGACGACAGACAAAGAGGTCATGCTGAAGGTATCGCCTAACGAACAAGCAAAACGCTTGCTGTCACGCTGATACGGGATCAAGCTGGCTTCACCAATCAGTCGGGCCATCGCCTGTTTGCCCGCGCCCGGCGCGCCCAGTAACAACAGGGGGAACTGGTCCATCCGTTGCCAGAGATAGCGTTCATAGCTTTGCACATCGTGGGTAAAAATCGCGTCCCACAACGACTGGCGCAAAGCGGTTTGAAGCCCTGATCGGCCGGGGTAGGCTAACGCGATCGCGTAGCGTGCCCGGCGCAATTGATAGAACCAGGCAAAATACCCGGCTGCTGCAGCGGAGGTGAAACCGCGTTGCTGCAGTTGTAACAAGATCTCACCGGCCCAATCGCCGACCACCGGTTCCGACGTCGGATCGGCAAATTGTTGCACCACCAACTCGTCCAACGGCGCGATGCAGCCTGCGTAAATGTCGTACAACAAAACATGTCGAAGCGCCAGTTGATCGACCGCCGGATACGCGCGTATATCCCTGCCGTTACCATTAGCCAGGGCTTCCAGAAAAGCCCGTACCCGCGCAGCAAGTTCCCGCTCAGCCGTTGTCCAATCAATCGCCTCATCATCGCGCTTGGCTGAACCGACCAACCGGGCATAGCGTTCCGCCCACGATGACGTGTACGGATTTGTAAACGCCAACTGACTGATCTCCTCGCAAAACGCCCGGGCTGACGACTCCAACTTTGATGTAGTATTCATGCATGGAGTGTATAGGCATAGGCAAAAAATGTCTATCAATAATTGCCATCCGAGAGGAACGGGACGGTGCGATAGAATTTTTCGAAGAGGATTCCGGCGGTTTCGGTGTCGCCTCGGTTCAGGTGGGTGATGGCTTGGATATAGTGTAGTCCGGCGTGGATATAGTCGCGTTGCGCGGGTGCGAGATTGATCAGATAGGGGTCTTCGGTCGGTGGGACGGCTTCCATTAGCTGCTCGTAGAGGGTTGCTAAGGCTTCATCAGTCAACCAGTGGGCCCGACCGGCTTGCACGGCCCGCTGGGTGCGCGGCGCGAGGTATTCGATCAGCGGCCGGTTATCGGTGTTGATGGGCGCGTGATCGAAGCGCCCGGATGCGGTGATGTTGCCACCGTAGAAAATCAGGGACAGGGCGCTGAATACTTCATCGGCCACGGGCTCATCTCCGGCCAATAATCGCCCTTGCGCGATGGGCACCTGCGGGTCGTAAGGGGTGGGGGTCGGATAGCCGACCAAACCGATGATGGATTCCGACGGGAACAGGTCGCCGCGCCAAAGTACAACCTGCGGGAATACCTCCATCATGGTGCGAGCGATAATACTGAATTCCTCGATCGAAATCATGTAGGCCGGCAACCATTGCACCAGAAAGCCGCCGGGCTTCAGCCGGTCACGGGCGACCTGATAATGCTCGCGGGTATAAAGGTTTCCGGTACCGGCTTTCCACGGAGTGAACAAGTCGCTGATGATGACATCGTATTGTTCCGGGCTACGCCGCAATTGATTACGTCCGTCATGGGCATGGATTACGACGCGTTCGTCGTCGAACAGACCCTCTGTCCAAGGGCCGAAATGGCGTCGGGCCAAACGAACGACTTCAGGCAGTATTTCAGTGACCACGACACGCTCAACCGGGAAGGCTAAGGCCGCGCCGGCGGTAATGCCGGTCCCCATCCCCAGATAGAAAATTCGTCGCGGTTGCGGGTGCAACATCAGCGGTATCAGGGTTTGGTTCCGCTCCTTTTCCAAGGCGCCGGTGCTGCCCAGGGTGTAGTAGTTGTTTACCCGCAACAAACGATGCCCCTCAGTATCGATTACGGCTGCATGCGCGTGACTGCCCTCGATCAATTCCACCAAGACCTCGTCGCCCGCCGTGCGTACATGGATGACTTGCATGCGATCCACGGGCATCCATTGCAGGACCAGTCCGCCAAGCAAGCAAGCGAAACCAGCAATGCGCCGGTTGGCCCCTGATTGCGCCAACCACGCCAAGCCGATGATCCAGACATACAGGGTCGCCAGCAAGAGCAGGCTGCGGGATACGCCCAGGAGCGGCAGGAGCAGAAAGCCGGTCAACCACGCCCCGGCAATGGCGCCAACGGTGTTGACGGCGATAAGTTGACCAATCAATTCGCCGATGGGGCGTTGTGCCGATTGCAACATCCGTAGCAGGTAGGGCAATACTGCGCCCATAAAGATACCGGGGATCAACATCACCACTACGGTGGACAAGAAAACCTGCCGCACATAGGCGATCCAGTCTTGATCCACACCCAAATACGCAAGTCCACCCGTGATTCCATAGAATATCCAATTCGAGAAAGCGACCAGTCCGGCCGCGATCAATAGCAGTCCGGTCAGCACGTGGATAGTGGGCAAACGACGGAGCCGGCTCAGTCCGTGCGCGAGTAAGGCCCCGAGCGCGAGCGCCAGGAGGAAGACGGTCAACACCAGCGCATAGGTATAGACGGAGTTCTGTAGCACTTGAGCGAAAAGGCGGGTCCACAAGATCTCCACACCCAGCGCACAAAAGCCGGTCATAAACGCAATCAGCTGAACCAAGGATACGGGCCAGCGTGAATCGTCGGTGGAATCCGACGGGGCGGGTATTGGTGACGGGGCCGGGTGTGTGGTTTCGTTTTCGAGGGGGATTCGGGATCGCGCCAACAGCAATGCAATCAGGCCAATGCTGAGGTCCAGGCCGATGGCGAGCAGGTACGTTCCTTGAAAGCCGAGCCAGAGCGGCAGCACAAAGCCGGCGGCTAGGGCGCCCAGTGCACCGCCGAACGTGTTGATCGCATAGAGCCAGCTACCGGTGCGCCCCAGATGGCGATGTTGACGGATCAGGTGATGTCCCAGGGCCGGTAATGTGCCACCCATGAAAAAGGCGGATGGAAACAGGACGCTGGTTGCGATCACCGACTTCAAGAATAGGTCGGCCAAAGGCGATACGCCCCAGCGCGCATAGAGCAGGGGATAGAGCGTATGATAGAAATCGACCAGGAAAAAGAACAGCAACGCGGTCGCTGCCACCGCCAATTCCAGGCCCCCGAACAGGCGGATGGCGCTGCGCGTTCGGGCCACGCGTTCGCCCCAGAACCAGCCCCCGGCAGCGATGCCGGCAAAAAAGATGGCCACCGCCAGCGCGGCCGCTTGCGCGGTGCTGCCCACCAGTAACCCGAGTTGGCGGACCCACAGCACTTGATAGATTAGTGCGGCGGCCCCGGAAAAGAGGAACAGCACATAGAGCAGGACGGTGTGTGGGCGGAGGGGGTGCATGAAACAACGGTGTCGCGATCCGATATTGCGCGAAAGTCTAGCCAAAGATATTTGAAACCAATGGTGAAAAAGCGTTTGTGAATGCCTCGACGTTCTGGGTGGCGCACGTGTTAAGTGACTCAGCGTAAAGGACGCGAGGGCTTGTCTTCTGAAGCCTCCTGAACGCTGAACACTCCATCCGTACTTTTCCCGCACGATAAAGCAAATCGATGGCATCAGCAAGGAAACACCGCGGCGCTTGCGCCGATGCCTAGGCTGACACCTGAATGAAGAGATGGATGCCCCTTTCATCGCGACTCATTGGGGCCAGCTGTGCGCCATGCAAACGGCTACGGCATGTTTCGACTTCGTCCTTGCAAATAGGTTCTGGAGCGGTATGCTGGACTCAGTTTATTGTATTGAATGATCTTCAGGGCAAGGTGACCCCGCTATGAACGGGGAATTCCTGATCGGCGGTGTGAGCCCGCGACTTTTCCTGTCTATGCAGGGAAACTGACACGGTCAGCCGTATAGGCAATCCGTGGCCGACCGTATAGTCGGGATGGAAGAAGATTGATACCCTCGGTCTATGCTGTCCTGAAGAACCGTTGTTCTTTAGGATTTTTTGCATATGGACGACCACAACAATATCGAGCTGTCGCCTTTCGATTCGGTGCCGCGGGTCATCGACGCCATTCGCCGGGGAGAAATGGTTATCGTGACCGATGACGAGCAGCGGGAAAATGAAGGCGATCTGGTTTGTGCCGCTGAATGCGTCACCCCGGAACACATCAATTTTATGGCCCGTTACGGACGTGGCCTGATTTGCGTGGCGATGGTGCGTGAACGGCTGCAACAGCTCGACATACGACCTACGCGCAAGCGCGGCCATCGCGATCACTACAATACGGCGTTTATGGAGTCCGTGGATGCCCGCGATGGGATCACGACTGGAATCAGTGCTGCGGATCGGGCACGGACGATTCAGTTGTTAGTGGACGAGGCCACGCAGCTGGATGAGTTGGTCAGTCCCGGCCATATCTTTCCCCTTGAGGCCATGCCCAACGGGGTGCTGGACCGCCCGGGCCATACCGAGGCGGCCGTGGACTTGGCCGCCTTGGCAGGCTTGCGCCGAGCCGGGGTGATTTGTGAAATCATTTTGGATAATGGGAAAATGGCGCGCTTGCCGGATTTGATCAGCTTTTCTGCGACGCACGGCCTGAAGATGACGTCTGTGGCGGATTTAGTGCGATGGCGTCAGCAGCGGGCGATTCGTTCCCTGCAACATACGTGATGGGCGAGGAAGCATCGGTCATGACCATTGAAAAAAGAATTACCGATCAACTAGGATCCGATCATCCGGATCTCGGAGATGTACAACAAATCGTTGGTTGCCATGAAGTCGCCGATTTGCGTTTTGGATTGGTGGTCAGCCGGTTTAATCCCGAGTTGACCGAAGGCCTTGCCCGTGCGGCGGTGCAGGCCTTAAAAACGCATGGCGCTCGTCCGGAACAAATCACCATCATCTGGGTGCCGGGAGCATTTGAATTATCCGGTGTATTGGAAATCTGTGCGTCACGGGGGCAATACGATGCACTGATCGCGCTGGGCGCGGTGTTACAAGGCGCAACACCGCATGCCGACGCGATCGGCCAGACGGTCGTGCGTTCATTAAGTGAAATCGCCCGTACCTATCAATTGCCCGTGATTGATGGCGTTGTGGTTGCGCGGACTGCCGAACAAGCGTCGGCGCGCTGCCTGAGCGGGGAACAGAGTCGCGGTTGGTATGCGGCCAAGGCGGCGATCGAAATGGCGCAGGTAATGAAGGCCGTAAAATCCTGACGGGCAGCGTATGGGTGTAAGACGTCAAGCGCGCGAGTGGGCACTGCAGTTCTTGTTTCAGCGGGATATCAACCCGGGCGATCTCGAGGAAGCCTTGCAGGACTTCTGGGCTGAGAAACAACCGTCATCAAAGGCGATGAGCTATGCCGAGGAACTGATTCGCGGCGTCGAATCGAATCGGCCCCAGCTCGATACCGTGATTGGCCAGTCCGCCCATCACTGGGATGTAAAGCGGATGGGCGGCGTGGATCGTAATGCGATGCGCATGGCCTTGTATGAAATCATGTTTCGTTCCGACATTCCGCCGGTCGTCGCAATTGATGAGGCGGTAGAGATTGCCAAGGCCTATTCGAGCAATGAATCCGGCCGGTTTGTGAACGGAATTTTGGACCGCGCATTACGTGAATGGCGGGAAGGATCCGCGCCAACCCCGACCGGGGCGGAGAATACATAATGGCCACATGGATCAAGGCCCTGACCAAGACTCGTCAGCGCATTCAAGCGGTGTTCCAACAGGTTTTCCGGTCCTCCCATGCCCTTGATGAAGAGGCCCAGGAGGAACTGGAAGAGACGCTGTTGCAAGCGGATGTTTCAATGAAGCGGGTGCTAAGCTGGTGCGAGGCGTTAAGCGCACCCGGTCAACGCGCAGATGGATCACCCTTAGACTTAGTCCGGCAATTGATGCGGGACTCGCTTGGTGATCCGGTCCCGTTCACTTGGCCCGATGCGCCCCGTCCCTATACGGTGCTGTTGGTCGGTGTAAACGGCACCGGCAAGACCACCACGGCGGCCAAATTGGCGTGGCAGGTAAAGCAAGCGGGGCGGACCCCGTTATTAGCCGCCACCGACACGTTTCGGGCCGCCGGGGCCGACCAGTTACGGATCTGGGCCGAGCGGGTCGGGTGCGAGGTGGTCGCCGGACAGCAGGGCGCGGATGCAGCGGCAGTGGCCTATGACAGTTTGGAAGCGGCACTTGCGCGCGGGACGGACGTCGTCTTGATCGACACCGCCGGGCGCATGCACACCAAACAACCGTTGATGAATGAGTTGGGCAAGGTCCGCAGAGCCATTACCACCAAACTCGGACGGGAACCGGACCAAACCTGGATAGTGCTCGATGCGAGTATGGGGCAGAACGCAATTACCCAAGCCCGGCAATTTCATCAAATTGCCCCTTTGACCGGCGTGATTGTATCCAAGTTGGATGGTTCCGCCAAAGCGGGCTTCGTCTTTTCCGTGGTGGAGGAGTTAGGTGTCCCGATCCGCTTTGCCGGGTTGGGGGAGGGGATGGAGGATTTGGTCCCCTTCTCAGCTTCGGACTTTGTCGCCGGTCTACTCGGTGAATCCGCCCCGGAGCGGCCCCCATGAACTCGGCCGATCAAAAATGGATGGACTACGCGTTGCAGTTGGCCCGCCGCGGCGAAGGCTTGACGCGGCCCAATCCACCGGTGGGTGCCGTGCTCATTCGCCAGGGTCGCAAAGTGGGCGAGGGATGGCATCGACGTGCCGGAGGCCCTCACGCTGAAGTGTACGCTTTGCGTCAGGCCGGAGAAAAGGCCCGGGGCGCCACCTTGTACGTGACATTGGAGCCGTGTTCCACGTTCGGACGTACCCCGCCTTGCACCCAATCGATCATCGAGCATGGCGTCAGCCGTGTCGTCCTGGCCGCTATCGATCCCAATCCCAAACACGCCGGTGCCGCCGTACGGATACTTAAACGTCACGGTATCGAGGTGGTTTGTGCCGTTGACCAGACCGTGGCGATGGACGTACTTGATCCCTTCCGATCGCGCATGCTGCAACAACGTCCCTGGGTGACCCTGAAGTTGGGCGTGACGATGGATGGCCGAATTGCCGACCGCCGCGGTCAATCGAAGTGGATCACTGGGGCGGCGGCCCGGGAAGATGTGCAGGCTCTGCGTCGCCGTTGCGATGCGATCTGGGTGGGCGCCGGCACGGTGCTGGCTGACAATCCATCATTGTGGCCACGTCCTGATAAAGGTCGGCGACCGTGGCGCATCGTATCGGACGACCGCGCTGAAACCGCGCCCGACGCAAAGGTCTACGTGGATAAATGGGCCGCACATACCCTGTTGGCCGTGACGCGTGAAGCCGCGCCCGCGCGATTACGGCAATGGCAAGGGCGGAGGAATGAGATCATCACCGTACCCAAACAACGGGTGGCTGCCGTGCGCAAGATTTTACGCGTCCTGTATGAACGCGGGGCGTTGCACGTGCTTTGCGAAGGTGGGGGGACATTGGCGGATGCCTTGATCCGCGCGCGGGTGGTGGACGAGCTTGTTCTTTATATTGCCCCACGTATGATGGGCGGAAACCAAGGGGTCCCCGCCGTGCAGGGGCCCGGGCGATTGATGCATCAACTATCCGAATGGACGTGGACCGATCATGTGCAAATCGGTACGGACCTGCGCCTGACCGCTCGTCCGGTGGGTGGTGAGGGGGCCTCCAGGCCACATCAAAAGTAACTAAACAGCATATAGGGTGGATTTAATTATGTTTACAGGCTTGATTCAGAAGAAGGGTGTAATTCGGAAGCTGCACAAGGCCGGCGGGGCTGGCTCCTTGCAAATCGAGGTCGAACCGTGGGATCGCCCCGTAACGGTTGGTGAAAGCATTGCGGTACAAGGCGTCTGTTTGACGGTTACCCGCATCGAGGCGAGTCTGCTGTCATTCGATTTATTGGCCGAAACCTTCCGGTGCACGAATTTCGGCGAAAAGGAGCAGGGCCAGTCGATTAATCTGGAACGCGCGCTGCGGCAAGGCGATCCGTTGGGCGGGCATATGGTGCAAGGCCATGTGGATGGATTAGGGCGAGTACAAGCGATCACCCCGGTCGATCGGGACTATCAAGTGACGATTCAGTGCGCGGATGAGATTCTCAAATACATCGTGTACAAAGGTAGCATCGCCGTCGACGGGATAAGCTTAACCGTTGCCGCCGTTGACCCGTCCGGATTCACTGTTCACATCATCCCGCATACGTGGGCCGTCACGACCTTTGGTGAGATGCGTTTAGGGGACACCGTCAACCTGGAAGCGGATCCTTTAGCCAAATATGTAGAAAAAGCCCTGCTTCACCATCGACCGGTCTTGCCCATCGATTGGGAATCCGTTCAACAGGGCGGTTACGAGGTGCTTTCCAAGGACGCAACAAAATAGTCCCGGATTAAAGAAGTGGGCAATAGAGCGGGAGATCTGATGAAAGCGGTAGCGATTCTGGGTACAGCGCTAATAGTTGTACTGACGGCGACGGCGGACGATGAGAAGGCATCGCCGTTGGACGAGCTACGGGCAGAGGCCGATCGGGTTATGCGCATGCCCAACGTGACTATGCGTCGGCATGTGGATATCCTTTTCACCGTCACCGATCAGCTTCTGGCCGAAGGCCTGACCGCTGAGGCCGAGCGATACTTGGTGCGTGGCTTGGAGGCCGATCCGTGGAGGCTGAATTATCAGTTGGTATATGCCGAAATGCTTCAGGACCAGAAAGCGGAGGCGCAAGCGCGTGAGCGGGCGGAACTAGTCTATACGTATAGCGAAGACGAAGACCAAATCGATCATGCACGTACCCTGTTGGGTCGGGAGTCCCCGCCTACCTTTGCAGTTATGGAACGTCTTCCCGGTGACCAACCGACGGTGTTGTTGATCCCCTTTCAGGGTGCCGAAGCCTGGCTCATGCGGAGGGTGCAGGATGAACTGCTGGCCATGCTGGATGTCCCGGTTCTGATTCGCCAACTCGATGTGGACGTGCCGCCGCATCGTCGTGATGCGAGAGGTTCCGAACTGAATCGCCTGCGTCGTGACCTTGTACCGATCATGCAGACCGATGAGATGCAGCAATTTCTAGCGGACTTGAAATTTAGCGTGGATGATCTAAGGGAAGAAGAAAACATGTATCGGTTTATGATTCATGTGCTGGAATCCACCTATCCTGACAGTGTTGAATCGGTACTCCAGCGCTATGAAGAATTGCGAGGCCTGAACCCGCAATGGCATACGGACGATCTGTTGGAGGCGCTTCGGGGTGGGGTGGATCCGTACCGCACGGATCGCGTGGCCTATGTCGCGGTGACGTCCGCCGACATTTATGCCGGTGACTACCACTTTTTGTTTAGCTCAACACCGGCGCATGGAAGCATTGTATCCTACCACCGATTTAAAGCTGACTTTAATCGTGAGCTACCCAATCAGGAACGTCTTGTGCGCCGAACGGTCAAGGCCTGCTTGGGACCGATTGGGTTCCAGTTTGGTATTGGGCGTTGCTCTGTGCCCGTATGTCCGCGGGCCTATCCCAATTCGCTGCGTGAACATGATTCGCGCAACTATGCATTGTGTACCGGCTGCGCCACACAGTTTCGGGAGGTTTTGGCACAGTCTGCTGATTGAGCCCAACGATAAGCGCAACATTTCCGTCCGCGTGGCGCGCATCCGATCAACTCAAGGAGAACGATAATGGCCTTTCCCACCATCGTCAGTTTGTGTTTCATGCTTGTTGCGCTATCGTCACTGAACCCCGACCTGTTGGCTCCCCATACGCCACTCACACGCCCGTCCATGGATCGAACGTCAGCGGCGTATCAGGCAAAACCGATCCCCGTGCATGACGAAGCGTTCACACGCTGGACCTATCGGAAGGCCATTCGGGCGATGTATCAACGAATTATGCACGAGGCCTACCAGGAACACGGGCATAGAAGTCCCACGTGGGACACGGATATGGCGGCATTGATTGACGATATGATCGAATACAAGTACTCGCCATGGGAAGGCGCGTTGTCCCGTGACACCTTACTTGAGCGCGCCCGTGTGCTGCGGGATTTGGGCAGTCGAGATCCACTGCTGTTGTATTTTCTGGGACTGCTACTGCAGGACGCGGAGGAGTGGCATGAGGCAAAACGCGCCTATCTCAGCGCTGCGGTCGAATACGAAAGGCAAGCGCATCCCCTTTACCTTCAATGCCTGTTAGCGGCTCGCTTACAACGATTGTATCAAACGCATGGTACCAATCATGAAGTGCATTGTGCGGCATGGCAGCGTCGTTTGGCGACTTGGTTACCGCTTGCCATGGCCGAAACCATTCAGGGGCGCAGCGAATGGCGCATTATGGCGGATTATTGGAACTATCGCTGGGATCTCGGCCAAGTCCCCGATGAGGCGGCGGCGATGATGGACCAGCTAAGACAAACACCGGGCATCGATCCATGGTTTCTGGATGTGGCCGAGGGCCGATGGCATATCCGGCAGGCGTGGGATGCTCGTGGTTCAGGATTTGCCTCGACGGTTTCCGAAGAGGGGTGGGCCGGATTTAGAAAACATCTTGCTGAAGCGCGTACCCATCTAAAGCGCGCATGGGAAACGCACGCGGATGATCCGACGCCGGCGTCCATGATGATTACCTTGGCCATGGCCGGACACGCGGGACCGGGCGAGACGCTGCGCATGTGGTTCGACCGCGCCGTCGCGGTGCAGTTGGATCATCGGCCTTCCTACAACCGAATACAGCACGGGATGTTGCCGCGGTGGGGTGGCTCTATTCAGGCCTTATTGGACTTTGGATTCGAGTGTTATCGGACCGGGCGCTACGACACCGGTATTCCTTTTCAGCTCTATCGCACGATGCGGTACATTGAAGTCGAGGACCCCGATCACACGTATTGGCAAGACCCGACTATCGCAGCGGCCCTGCAGGATCTGTTTTTGAATTACATCGAACAGGGTCGCCCCATTCAACGTGCAGAATACGCGGCCTATTTAGTGGGCACCGCCTGGTTAAGTGGCGATCTTGATCTGGCCGCGAACCGTTTGGATGCGTATGGCGACATGCTGGACGCGTCTATCCTGCAATCGGTGTTCTCATTGGATGGACCTTCATTACGGGAACAGATTGCATTTATGACTCACCCGGTTAGTCAGGATATCGAGAAAATCAGCGCGCGTTTTAACGACGGTGATTTCGAGGGCGTCAACAAACTGATTCGGGTCACGCGTGAAGCCTATGATACACTGCCGGATCTTTCGCGCCAACGCCTGCGCGACTACGAAATCCGGGCCGACTGGATCACTCGTCTGCCATCCGGTGACTGGGTTGACTTGCCGTTCGAGCCCGATTTGCCGGGCTGGACAATTGACGCCGGCACATGGGACGTGCGTGAGGACGCATCGGTCAAGGTCCGCTCCAGTCTACAGGGGGCCTTTTTGCTGCTGGCTGATTCCCCAGGGGAATACTTTGAAGTGAGCGGCGAACTGGAATTCATCTCTACCCTGTACGACACGTCTTTTAACGCCGGCTTTTCGCTGGGGTGCCGGGACGATCCTTTCTGGGAGCATTTGCAGATTACGGCCTTTATGCAACAACAGCATGTGCGTTGGGGAACAAGCAATCGCATCCGGCCCGATTCGTTGTTGTTTCGGTGTCCGATTGAGCGGCGGATGCGTTTTGGCCTTCAGGTGCAGCCCAACCAATTGGTGATCCGGTTCGGGGAACAAGAAGAAACCGTGGCATTTACCGAAGACTTTGCGCTGTCCGAGGGCGCAAAGACGTTCGGCATCGGCGGTGTGTACTGGTACGAGGGAGCCACGATCGTGTTTCGGAATCTGCGCATGCGCTTGCTGTCGGATGGACACCGCGACAGGCTGACTCAGTCGATGGCGACAAGGGAAAACTGATCGAATTGCAGCGCACCGCCATTACTCACATCGCTCGCATGCACGACGAGCCGAATATATGCCGTGCCCGCGGGGGCCCGGGCGCTGAGCGAGATTTGGGTCCATGTATTTTCTATAGCATGCAGTGACGCGGTTACTTCGCTCAGAATGGTCGCGTTTCGTGCATCACGGAATTCCAGTTTAACAAATTGATCTCGGGCGCTCCATTCGGGATCGGCAAAGAACCAGCCGGTATAGTGATACATGCGTCCGCTAGTGGCCGGGCTATCCTGCCACCAACCTCCCGCCGCCCCTTTACCGGCCCAGCGCCCACGGATGGTACCCGCATAGTGTCCCTCTTTCGCGCGCCAGCTTTCACGGGACGCGGAACCCCAGGAATCACCCAGGTGATCCGGATCATTGAGCATCCAATGGAAGGCGCCGGGCGCATGGGCCATCGCCCCTTCGAACTCAAAACTGGCGTTTCGCAAGAGGTTCAATGGTCTGCCTTCCGCCATTCCTGAAAAGGTCAATCCGATAAAGGCGCATGGCACAATTACAGCGATGATGATCCAGTCGTTATTCATAAGAACCTCCTGCCAGCCGGAAAGAGAACTAACAAAATATTCCCGCGCTGCAAAGCATGAAGCGCCATACGCGGGGTCTTACACCGGATTGCACACCGGATTGACTTGGCATCGGGGCTGCTTTAAACTCGCGCACAAAAAAACAGGGAGAACGGGTGGCGACACAGGTTGAACGATTACTAATACTGCAAGAATGTGACCGGCGCATCAGCCGCTTGACGCAAGAGCAACAGGATCTGCCTCAACACAAACGTGCCATTGAGGCCCAATTGGATTCCTACAAACAAGTCGTTGAGCAATCGGAGGACGCGATTCGGAAGAAGACGATGGAGCAGAAAGATCTCGAGGCCCAGATCGAGCAACGCGAGGAGCGAATTAGCAAGCTGCGTCAGCAGCAGTTTGATGTCAAAAGCAATGACGATTACAAGGCGATGGAGCATCAAATCCTCACCATCAAACAGGAAATCGCTGGCTTGGAGGAACAGGACCTCGAGTTGATGGAATCGGTCGAGGAATTGGAGCGCGTCCGCGACGAAAAACAACAATTGCTGGCGGATGAGGAACAGAGTGTCGCCGAGCAGCTCACCCGGTTTGGGGAGCGGGCCACCTCGATGGAAGAGGAGCTGAGCCGCTTGAGGACTGAGCGGGAGACGTTAATCGTTGATGTCGATCCCGACTGGTTATCCCGTTACGACCGCATCTTCAAGCATGTGGGCGATTTCGCCCTGGTGACGGTTGACAACAGCACGTGCGGTGGCTGCCACATGAAATTACCGCCGCAAATTGCTCATGATGCCCGACGTCTGGATAGTATGACCACCTGCATGTATTGCGGTCGTTTGTTGTATTTCATTCCCTGATCCGGTATAGTATGGGTTGGATGAGGTTGGTGATTGGCCGCTCTGCCGGTGCGTTGGCGCCGACAGGGAGGAAAGTCCGGACTCCATAGGACAGGATGCTTCCGCTAAAAACGGGAGGACTCTTTGCCAGATCGAAGAGGACGGAAAGTGCCACAGAAAAGATACCGTCCCGATCCGGCCGAAAGGGCGGTATCGGGATAAGGGTGAAAAGGTGGTGTAAGAGACCACCGCTCCGGAGGTAACGAAGGAGGCAGGGCAAACCCCATCTGGAGCAAGATCAAATAGGGAACGAGAGATGGTCCGTCTCATTCCGGTTTCGGCTGGAGCAGTTCCGGGTTGATTGCATAGATAAATGGCCAATGCTCTTTAGGGAGAACAGAATCCGGCTTATAGCCAGCCTCATCCACATCTTAGCGGCAGGATAATGATACGATCGTTTCATGGTTGGATAGGTTTGATTCGCTGGGGCCTTCTGGCGCTTTTTATTGTCGCCGTCGGCAGCTTGGCCATTGCGCTCTATCGGCTGCCGCATCCGGATGCGGCGGTTCGGGTGACCCGCGCGCCGGCGCCCATGCCCGAGTGGCCCGTTATTCAACCCATACCGGCCGATTCATGGCTGGTGATGCGGCTTCGAGATGGGATGGCGGAAGCGACACAGGGCCCATTGGCCGAGCGTTTTCGCTTGGCCGGTACCTTCTTTGCCTACCCCGGTCCGGCTGGCCAATCCCATCGTCCGGGATCCAGGCGGGCGATTATTGACGATTTGCAGGAGGGGCATCAGCGACTGGTCCGGGAAGGGGATCAAATTGATCAAGTGGCCGTGGTCCACATCTACCGGGACCGGATCGTCCTGCGCGATGTGACCGGCGATGAGGAACTGCGCTTGAGCTATACCGGTGAGATTCCCGAAGAGGCGCCCACGGAAACGGCCCAAGCCGGTATCCTGCGCCGGGGCGAGCGCCGCAACATCTTTACCCGATTCGAGGATATGCCGGCATTGGAAGAAAACCGCTTCGGCCGCCGGGTAGCGGAAAATCGCTGGATTTTGGACCGGGAAGCGCTGATGGCGTATACCGACGATATTCGCGACGAGCCGGAACGCTTAACCGCGTTGTTTATGGCGATGCAACCAGACTTCGATGACGACGACCAAATCGCCGGGTTCCAATTGGACATGTTGGGCGAGAACGAACTCTATGAAGCCACTGGCTTCCAAAATGGCGATATCGTTCGTAGCGTTAACTCCATGCCAATGACCAACCCGGATCGGGCCACCTACTTCATCCGGGAATTCATGGAGGGCCGTGTCAGCGCACTGGTGTTCGATATCGAGCGCGATGGCGAAGACCACCGGATGATCCACTTGATCCGATAGATGGGTGTCAGCGCCGGGCTCGTTTGCGGCCACTCGTGCCCCGACGTTTTCGCGATGTCTGTTTCCGGGGCGCGGCCTTTGGCGTGCCGTTGGTTGGACGAAAATCGATTCGTTTCCGCTGGGTGTCCACCCGCACCATCTCCACGTCCAGTCGTTGGCCGATCTGCCACGTGTGCCGGCTGCGCCGGCCCACCGCGCGAATATTGTGGGCATCCGGTTGGTAGTAGTCATGATCAAGCCATGCAAAGGGAATCATGCCGCGCTGCAGGGTATCGGCGAGCTCAACCAGTAGCCCGCGCCCTGTGATGGCGGTGACGAGGGCTGGGTAGGGACCGGTACGACCAGCCTCCAATTGTGCGGCATAATACTCCATCCGCTTCAAGTCGACACTTTCCATTTCTGCTTCCGCCGCTTCACGTTCCCGCAGGGAACAGTGCGCGGCCAGTTCAGCTAGTTCCGCGGCGGAGTAGGGTGGGGGAGCCTTGCGCTCGATCGCCTTCAATACCCGGTGCGCGACGAGGTCGGGGAAACGCCGGATCGGCGAGGTGAAATGCAGATAATGCGAAAAGGCGAGGCCAAAATGGTCTCCGCGCTCCGCCGCATAGCGTGCCTGCTTCAAATTTCGCAGCATGGCTAAATTGACGATATGGGCCAGCGGCGTATCGGCGACGGATGCAGCGACCTCATTCATAGCGGTCCGGCTGACTTCCGGGAGCGCGTAACCAAGCGCACCGAGCGCGGCGCTCATTTGCTCCCACTGCCCGTCGTCCGGCGCTTCGTGAATGCGATAGAGACAGGGATAATCATGTGCCGCAATGATCCGTGCCACGGCCTGATTGGCCATCAGCATAAACTCTTCAATCAAGTGATACGCCGTATACGCGGTACGGGGCACAAGATCCGTAGGCACGCCTTGCGCATCCAACACGCAGCGGACTTCCGGCATCTCAAACAACACCGATCCGGCCTCGGCCCGATGCGCCCGCAGTTGTTCCGCGAGAACCTGCATATGGCGCAGCATGGTCGGTATCGGCTCGGGCCACTGTGGCGCCGGGGCCGTGCCGGCGAGGAACGCTTGCACCTGGTCATAATCCAATCGTTGCGACGAGCGAATCAAAGAAGGAAAGGTTTGCGTGTCCAGCAACTGGCCCGTCTGGTCCAGCCGCATCCGCACCGTATGCGCTAAACGGTCTTGGTCCGGGGCCAGACTACACACCTCCTCGGTCAACGAGCGCGGCAACATCGTAATGACCCGATCGACCAGGTAGACACTGGTCCCGCGCGCCAAGGCTTCCCGGTCGATGACCGAGTCCGGCGCAACATACGCATCCACATCCGCAATGTGCACACTCAATTCCCAATCGCCATTCGCCAACGCTCGGAGCGCGACGGCATCATCGAAGTCACGGGCATCCGGCGGATCGATGGTAATGGCGCACTCGTCTCGCAAATCCTGCCGCCGCTCATCGGTGTGACGGCTCGTGCCGGCCCGCTCGCGGCGGCTTGAGGTTTCCACTTGTTTCGGAAATTCAGGTGCCAACTGATGGCTATGGATGAGGGCCAGGATATCCGCGCCCGGTTTGTCCGCCGGCCCCAAATCCTCGATAAGACGCCCCTTAATCGGCGTGCTTGGGTCGTCCCATGGCAACAATTCGATCACCACACGGTGATTGTCTTTGGCCGAGCGGGTTTCCTTTGATGCGGAGTCCACATGGATGTTGGCCGTCATCCGGGGATGATCCGGAATCACGTACCGGTATTGCGGGGTGACCTTTAATCGGCCCGCCGTTTTGCGCATTTTGCGCTCCACCACGCGAATGACCCGACCACTTGTCCGTGGATCATCGTCCCCGGGTCGGCTGCCGCGTCCACGGCGCCGACCATTGCGAGTGCTGATTGCTAGTTGCACCGTATCGCCGTGCAACGCCGCGCCTCGCATGCGGGCGGGCACGAAGATGTCTTCCTGACGCGGCTGCTTCACCGGCGTCACAAAACCGTATCCCTCCGGATGCAGTGAAATAACGCCGATGACCGTGTGTTGGTCATCCGGCAAGGCGTACCGGTTTTTACGTAGACGGACAATGGTCCCCGTTTGCTCCATTTCGCGTAGCGCCGCCCGCAACGACTTGCGCGCAGGCCCGTCCAAGTCGAGGCAACGCGCCAGTTCATGTTGCTTCAACGGTGTATAGTCATCGCGTGAAATTAATTGATGTAATTTCTGTTGTAGAGTTAGTACACTTTTGGCCATAGCGCAAAGTATAGGGTCATTCATCGCCAATGACCAGTATGAGGGTGAAATGGCATGAGAATTGTCTTTGTCAGCAGTGAAATCAAGCCCTACGCGTCGACGGGAGGGCTGGCCGACGTCATGGGCGCTTTACCAGCCGCCTTGAGCGGGCAGGGGACCGAGGTGGTTCGGATCATGCCGATGTATCGGCCGATTCTGGAGGGTCGATTTCCTGTCACGGATACCCAGTTCCGGTTGCCGGTGCCGGTGGGGCTGCGGACGCTTGAGGCCGAGGTCTGGCAATGTGATGAGCCCGGCCCCCGCACCTACTTTGTCCGCAAAGACGAATTCTTTGACCGGCGCGAGTTGTACAGCTTGCCGGAACGGGATTACGACGACAACTTCGAGCGATTTATCTTCTTTCAGAAAGCCGCTGTCGGCATCATGGACAACTTGATTGGCAATGTGGATATCGTCCATGCCAACGACTGGCAGACCGCTTTGTTGCCGTATTTCCTCCAGTATGGCGTGCAAGGTATGGGGCGGCAAAAGACCGAAAGAGTCGTTTTCACCATCCACAATATGGCCTATCAAGGCATCTTTCCTGATCGCGATTTCCCCTACAGCAATCTGCCTTACGCCTGTTTCTCGTTGGAGGAATTAGAGTATTACGGGAATATCAATTGCATGAAAGGGGCCATCCTGCGCTCGGACCGGGTCACGACCGTTAGTGAACGTTATGCAGAGGAGATTCTTCACCCCGATTTTGGTTGTGGACTGGAGGGGGTCCTGCAGGACAATCAGTTCAAGCTCAAGGGTATTCTGAATGGTGTCGACTATCGCGATTGGGACCCACGCCAGGACATCCAGATTGCTGCACCGTATTCCGCCGATAATCTAGCCGGTAAAGCCCAATGCAAGAATGCCGTGCTTCAAACGATGGGATTACTTCCGCCGAAGCCGTCTAATCGCCGCATCCCATTGATCGGCATGGTATCGCGTTTGGTCGACCAGAAGGGAATGGATCTACTGGCCGAAGCGATGGACGCAATCATGAGTGAAGATGTCTATTTTGTCATGCTCGGGTCGGGACAAGAAGCCTATCAGGACTTGTGCCGCACGTGGGCGAAGCGCTGGCCGAAGCGCTTTGCCATACATATTGGCTATCATAACGGGCTCGCGCATCAGATTGAGGCGGGGGCGGATATTTACATGATGCCGTCGAAATTCGAGCCTTGTGGCTTGAATCAAATGTATAGCCTGCGCTACGGAACCGTGCCCATTGTCCACGCCACCGGCGGACTGGATGACACCATAGAGACGATTGACAGCGCCCAGCAATCCGGCAACGGCTACAAATTCATCCGGTACGAGGCCACGGAACTAGTGGCCGCGTTAAAGGCGGCCCTGTTGCACTACCAGGATCATGAAGGCTGGGAACGAACACAGCGGCGGATCATGAAGGAGGACTTTTCCT
>SKLK01000160.1 GCA_007123265.1 Kiritimatiellia bacterium | reverse complement strand
GCCGAGTGCAACCGGATGATCGAACAAATGATCCGCGAAACCCCGGAACAGTATTTCTGGATGCATAACCGCTGGAAGGCTTGAGCGCCCCTCAATCACATTGCTCCAGCCAATCGCGCCGATGCGCGCGCCATGGTTTCCCCATTGACCTGCCCCCCTCCCACACGTATGCTCCCGTGATTCATTTATGTGAGGAATTTTGCCATGACGATGATGATCACCAAGTTTAACAAGCTGATTGCCAACAAATACGTGTGGATAGGGTTCACCTTCCTTATCGTTTTGGCGTTCGTTGCCTGGGATATGTCAATCCCGGAGGAAACACAAGACGCTGCAAACCGGCAAGTTGCGGGAACGCTTTTTGGCCAGGACATTACCCAGGATGAATTACGATCCGCGTACCGGCACACCTATATGGGCTTGGTTTTAAGTTTCAATCAAATGTTTCCAATCGATGAGGAGTTGGACGCGGAACTGACATCGATGGCTTGGAAGCGAGTGGCTTCACTGCTTAAAGCTGAACAGATGGGTATTCGAGCCAGTAATGACGAGGTCGTGCAAGCGATTCGCGGATTCCCCGACTTTCACCACGAAGGTCAGTTTCACCCGCAAATCTATCAATCTTTTACGGAACAATACCTGCCGGCGATGGGATTTCGTCCAGCGGATTTTGAGCGGCACGTGCGGCAAGAGTTGATCCTGCAAAAACTGCAGCGGATGGTGACGGAATCCGTGCTGATTTCCCCGTCCGAAATCGACCGCGCCATTCACCACATTGGCGATGAGTTTGTCATCGATTATGTGCGGATCACCGATGACGTGATCGGTGAGGGCGTGGACGTGACGGAAGAGGAAATGCGCGAGTATTTCGAAGCGAATCCTGACCAATTTGAAATTCCGCCGATGATTAGTGTGCGTTTGGTGCGATTTCCGATTGCCGATTTTCGCGAACGCGTCGAAGTCACGGAAGACGAAGCACTCGAATTCTATGACCGCCATATCGATGATTTCGTGATCGTGGAAACCGAAGTTCCGGATGACCCGGAACTGGGTGAAGATTGGGATGACGAGCTGTTCCAAGTCACCACCACCCAACCATTCGAAGACGTGCGCGAGGAAATTTTCGACCGGTTACGGGACCGGCACATGGTGCGGGAGGCCATTCGTTCCGCCAGTGATTTCGTGCGCCTATTGGAGCCGGACCGCGACGGCGTGGCCGAAAGCACCTTTGAAGAAGCGGCGCAGGCCTTCGGGCTGGAGATCGAAATTACGGCACCGTTCGAGCGCGACATGCCGCCTGCAGGAATAGAGCCGGGCCCGGCATTCAGTCGCGAGGCCGCGATGCTGGAAGATCATCCTCGTTACTATTTCAGCAACCCGATCGAAGGGGAGGATCACATCTACGTTATGGCCTTGGACGAGGTCTTCCGCGCCCGTACCCCCGCGTTTGAGGAAGTCGAGGAGGCGGTACGGACGGCGGCCTTGGCTTATGCGCGTGAACGCGAAGCCAGGACCTTGGCCGAGACCTTCAAGGAAATGGTCGATATCGCCTTGCAAGAGGGGCGCGCTTTTGCCGATGTGGCAGAAGAGCTCGCTTTGCCGATCGAGCAGACCGTTTCGTTTTCGGCGGCGGAAGGCTTGCAGGACGTCCCCTACGGTGGTCCCCTGCTGCGGGCGGTTCTCGCCTTTAATGAAGGCGAAGTGACGGATCCGGTTGAGGCGGATGATGCCGTGATTGTTGCTTACCTGCGTACACGAACGCTTACCAATGTCGATGAATTCGCTGATTTGCGCCCACAAATCGCGGCCTCACTTACCCGCGAGCGCGGGCGCATCTTATTCGATGAGTGGCAAGCGCAGCTACTTCGTGAGGCGGGCTTCACCCCTCGTACTCCGGCCCGCGCACCGCGACCGGATTGGGAGGATGATGCAGATGACGACGACCGGCTCCCCTCCTAACTTGTTGCGGATCATCGCCGTCGCCTTGGCGGCGCTGTGCATGCTGCTGGCGGCTGTTGTGCTGGGCTTGTTGCTGATGCGCGGTGAAGCCGATCGTCACATCGCACCCGGCGCACCGGTCGCGGCGATCGATGTCTCGTCCGGCGATCATGACCTCCACGCAGAACAAGGGGACGATCAAGCAGCCACCCTGCGACCGGGTACGGGGCAGCCCTCGGACCGCCTTGTAGACGGAACGGAGATCGTCGTCTCTTCGCCGCAACGGGCCGCTTTGGAGCAAGCGCTGGATCGCCGTCACCCGATGTATCAGGAAGGCGAACGGGCGGCGCTACGGACAACGGACGGCCGCGTATTTCGCGGCGACTTTGTTACAGTGCATGACGGTATGGTGTTGCTCGTGTTTGGGGAGCAGCGCAAGCGTATTCCCATGTATCAACTAGACGCCACCTCCCGCTTGCGCGTGGATCCGGAGTATCGCGCGCGCCGAATCGATCAACAACTCGAAGCGAAATAATCCCCGTTGGTAACGCGGCTTCTGGTTTCGTTTCGAGGCCACGGCTGGTCGATTGACAGCCGGTCCATGTTGGGGGTACCCTCTCCCTTACCAAGCACTTGGTCATGCCAACGCAGGGTCGCCCACTGCCTCCTTATGGCGAAAGTTTCATGGCGCATGGCCAACCGGCATTGGCGAGGCGGGAAAAGCTATGAACGACGAATACCAACAGAATGAATTAAAGACACAATGGGTCATGCGCATGCAAGCGCTTCCCCTCAATGCGGCGTCCTCCCGGGAAGCCGACGCGCTGCAATCCGAAACCGATGCCGCCGGGACCGTGACCGTGCACGGGCAGAAAGCTAGCGCTGAAATCCGAATGCTCCCGTTATGGCCAGACCAAGGCGACGGGCTGACCGGTTGCGCAGAGGCCATTACCGCCATCAAGCGGCAATCGGAGCTGGCAGAAGATGCGTTCCTGCGTCCGTTGCTAACGGCCTTGGAAACCTTGCCACCCGATCACCCCGTGCACATTCAGGGCCCTTTCGGAGTGATCGAAACGGTGTATCCCGTGACGGTCCAGGAGGACATCGTGGGCGTGCTTTGGTCCGGTAAATATCTTGAAGCGCCCTTGGATGCCGCCCGGGTGAATCGGGATGCCGCCGCCATGGCTGTGGATCCCACTTGGGTCCACAATCAACTGGCTGCTGTCCCTGTGTTTTCTGTCGCCGAACGAGCCCGCCACGAGCGGGCCCTCTGCACGTTGCAAACGTTGGCCGCCTGGGTCTATCGGGAAACGCTGCATAGCGGCACCATGGTAAGGCAGCAACTGGATTCGGAGCGGATGCGCGCCCTTGGCACCTTGTCCGGAGGCATCGCCCATCATTTCAATAACTTGTTGTCGATTATTCTTGGGTATTCCTCGCACTTGGCCCATCAGGACGATCTCCCCCCCCACATGCTGCACCCCGTGCGCGAGATTTCGGATGCCGCCCAGCGCGGACGCCGGTTGACGGAGGAAATTCTCTCGTTCGCTGGCAGTGAAGTGGAGGAAGAGACCCGCTGTTCGGTTCACGACATTCTCAACAACATCTGTCCACTGCTGGAGGCGCACACGGGCACACGTTTTCGGCTCCAACGGGAGCTGCATGCCGAGCACGACACCGTGCGCAGCCAATCCAGCGTGCTTCACCAAAGTCTGTTCAACTTCATCATGAACGAGCTGGAAAGTGCACCGGAAGGCGGACAATTCGTCGTGCGCACCGAGAACAGGCAAGCGCAAAACGATAGTGGGATGGAAGAGCAAATCCGAATAGAGATTAGCCATCCGCAGGTGACTCACAACGATACGTTGAGCGACCGGGCGGAAATCGTGCTGACCTTAGAGTCGCCGCCGGTGGTCGTAGCGGAGGCGAAGAAGCCTACGCGACAAGTGGCCGGGAACACGATATGGGTCGTTGATGATGATCCCATCTTCTGTGAAATGTGCGCCCGGGTGCTTGGCGATGACGGGCATACCATTGTCACTATTCCCAGCGGACCGGACCTGCAAGCGCAGTGGGAGGGTCATCCGGCACCGCCGGACCTGCTAATTGTTGACTTCAGCATGCCGGAACTAAGCGGATTGGAGCTATCGGTTTGGCTACGCGAGAAGGGCTGTCGAGCGCCTATTGTCCTTGTGAGCGGCTTTTCCCACACGCATCCCGACATTCATCAAGCGCTGAAGATGCGCAAAATTTATTTCCTGCAAAAGCCCTTCCCCGTACCGGAACTGGCCGACATCGTGTCGGTCGCCTTGGGAGAAACCTTGCTGGGCCGTCCCCAATGATGTGACATAGTGCCCTTAATATTTGTGTACTCGCACGCTCTTTTTGCGGCTCATCCCGCCACGCGAAGGTGGGGCGAATCCTTCGGATGAACCGGGAAAACGGATTGATCATGATCTGAACATGCGGCGCACCAGCCAGAAAGAGATCGCGTGCTGATCCGAATGTTCGTTTGCTGTAAACGAACGTGTACGGCCATCATCCAAAGCGCCGCCGAGCGGCGCACTCCAAAGGCGCTTGTCACGTTCTTTCGGGCAGCGGCTCGGCGGGACGTCTCGCCCTACCGATCCCATCACGCGTAGGTGGGGCGAATCCTCCGGATGAGCCGCGAAAAAGGACTCATTACGATCTGAATATGCGGCACGTCGCATCCGCCTTCGCCGGGCCTACGGCGTGACAGGAGCGACGGCCCTGCACACTCAAAGTGGCACACGCTAAAGGCGGTGAACCCGTTCCTGAAACCCGATTTTCTTGATTCAGTTTGGGATTGGATTTCATCACCGAGTAGCGTTTAATGCGAGCCAAGCTGGTGAAGCCCAGGTGGCGGAATGGCAGACGCAAGGGACTTAAAATCCCTCGACCGTAAGGTCGTGCGGGTTCGACTCCCGCCCTGGGCACCAGTTGTCGGCGGTTCCTCGCTTTGCCGTTTGTGTCCGCCATCCTGCCGCAGAGAGGCGTCCGACGGGCAGAACGACCCGGCGCGGAGAGAGATATGGATTATGTGATACTCGGCATTCTAGTGGTGATCGTCCTGCTCTTGGCTTGGGCCCTGATGCGCATGCTGCGCGCGGCCCCCGACCACGAGGCCAAGATTCGCCTGCAGCTACAAGCGGAACAAATCGTTCGCCTGCAAGCTGAAACCGACACGCAACGCGAACAACTTGAATCCCTGAAGGCGGAAAAGGTTCGCCTTCTGGCGGATCTGGACCATGCCCGCACAACAGCCGCCGAAAAGGTCGCCTTGCTGGAGGACGCGGAATCACGACTCAAAGCGGTGTTTGAAAATCTGGCCAATCGCATTCTCGACGAAAAAGGGAAAGCCATATCGGAACAGCAAGCCGACCGCTTGCAGCACGTGCTGGCACCGTTGAAAGAGCAGTTGGTCGCCTTCCGGACCCGGGTTGACGAGGTTCACCAACAAGGAACGGCACAAACCGCGCAGTTACTGGAGCAAGTCCGTCAACTGCAATCCCTGAGCACACAGGTCAGCGAGGAAGCGAATCAGTTGGCTGCGGCGATCAAAGGGGACGCGAAGGTACAAGGCGATTGGGGCGAGTTCATTGTCGAACGTATTCTTGAGGCGTCGGGCCTGGAGCGGGACCGCGACTACGTGGCGCAGGCCACTCAACGGGATGAACAAGGTCAACTCCAACGACCGGATTTTCTTATTCACCTGCCCGACAGCAAGGTGGTGATTCTTGATGCCAAGGTATCGCTCACCGCTTATGAACGCTATGTAGCCGCAACAGAGGACGTGGCGCGTCAAGCCGCGCTGCAGGACCACATCCGTTCTGTCCGTTTGCACATGAAGACGCTGCAGGAAAAAGACTACAGCCGCTTATTGGGCAATCAAACGC
Source organism: Kiritimatiellia bacterium (assembly GCA_007123265.1). GTDB lineage: Bacteria > Verrucomicrobiota > Kiritimatiellia > SLAD01 > SLAD01 > SLAD01. The sequence goes on along the minus strand of SKLK01000160.1, from coordinate 15,727 downwards.
TGGACTTTGTGATTATGTGCATTCCGCTCGAGCCCGCATACCAAACCGTGATGCAAGCGGACACGCGCTTATTGTATGACTTGGCTCGGTCGCAATTGGTAATCACAGGACCGAACACCTTGATGATTACCCTGAAACTGATTGCCCAGATGTGGCGCCGAGAAAAGGAAAACCGCCACGCCGAAGAAATCGCCGATAAGGCCGGGAAACTGTACGATCAAGTCTCGCTCATTGCCGAGGCGATGCAAGACGCCCAGCGAAAACTGGTATCGGTCAACAGCTCGTTTGAGACGGTCTGGAAACGACTGAAGGGCGGACGCGGCAATCTTCTGAAACGGGTGGAGGAATTGCGCCAACTCGGTGCCAAAGTCACTAAAACCCTGCCGGCCGATCTGTTGGAGGACCAGGACCGCGATGCCGATGATTGACGGGTTGCGCCCCGTTTGAATACCGCCTATGCTTGCGGTTTTGAAAGGAGATCCAATGAGTGCACCGATATCCAATGTTCGCCCGCCCTATGACGCCGAGTTGAAACAGATCGCTGATTATGTGCTGGATTATGAAGTCGCCAGTGCGGAGGCGTTTGATACGGCGCGTTATTGCCTGATGGACACGCTGGGTTGCGGACTCTTGGCGCTGCGTTATCCCGAATGCACAAAACTTCTCGGTCCGATTGTACCCGGCGCCACGTTACCGGGCGGTGCCCGTGTCCCCGGCACGGACTATGAACTGGAACCCGTGCAGGCGGCGTTCAACATCGGCTGCATGATCCGCTGGCTGGACTACAATGATACCTGGCTGGCGGCGGAATGGGGGCATCCGTCCGACAACTTGGGCGGTATCCTGGCCGTGGCCGATTACATTAGTCGCCAGCGCGAACAGACGGGCCACGCACCGTTACGGATGAAAGACGTGCTGAGCGCGATGATCAAGGCCCACGAGATTCAAGGGGTATATGCGCTGGAAAACAGCTTTAATCGAATCGGGCTGGATCATGTGATTCTGGTCCGGCTCGCCAGCACCGCCGTCGTCACCGCCCTGCTGGGCGGCAGTCACACCCAAGTGATGAATGCCGTGTCGAACGCGTGGCTGGACGGGGGCGCCTTGCGCACCTACCGCCATGCACCGAATACCGGTTCACGCAAGTCGTGGGCCGCCGGTGATGCGACTCACCGGGCGGTGCGCCATGCGCTGTTCGCGTTAAAAAACGAGATGGGCTATCCCTCGGCGTTAACGGCACCACATTGGGGCTTCTATGATGTGGTCCGCAAAGGCCAACCATTTGAATTGAAGCAGCCCTTTGCCACGTATGTCATGGAACACGTCCTGTTCAAAATTTCGTTCCCTGCCGAATTTCACGCCCAAACTGCTGTGGAATGTGCGATCCAATTGCATCCGCACGTAAAAGACCGATTGGATGATATTGAGACCGTACATCTGAGCACGCATGAATCCGCCATTCGTATCATCGACAAGCAAGGCCCCTTGAATAATCCTGCCGATCGCGACCACTGCTTGCAGTACATGACGGCGATCGGCCTGATCCATGGCACGTTGACGGCTGATCATTATGAAGACGAGGCTGCGCAGGATCCACGGATTGACGCCTTGCGTGAGAAGATGGTGGTATCGGAGGATCGGCGATACAGTGTGGACTACCTCGATCCTGATAAGCGATCCATCGCGAATGCGGTGCAGATCACGTTCCGGGACGGTTCCCAGACCGACAAGGTCGAGGTTGAGTATCCGGTCGGTCATCGGCGGCGTCGGACCGAAGGCATTCCGCTCCTAATCGAGAAGTTCGATGCCAATCTGCGCACCCGCTTTTCCGATCATCAAACCGACGAGATTGTGGCCTTGTGCCAGGATCATGAGCGACTTCTGGATACGCCCGTACCGGCTTTTATGGACGCGTTTGTGCCCTAAACAAAATGGGCTAGTACGGATCCTGATCCGCGTACAGGGCCACGCTGATCAGGATGCCAACCATCATATAGGTCATCACCATACTGGAGCCGCCGTAGCTGATAAAGGGCAGCGCCAAGCCCTTCGTGGGCACGGCGCCGGTCACGACGGCAATATTGAAAGCCGCTTGGAACGAAATCATCAAGGTGATCCCCAAGGCCAGTAGTTTTCCAAACAAATCGCGGGTTTGATGGGCAATAAAAAGGCCGAGCGCAAAGAATGTACCGAACAGCAGCATGACCCCGAGTGAGGCAATGATGCCCAATTCCTCGCCAATAATCGCGAAGATGAAGTCGGTATGGGATTCGGGCAGGTAGAATCGCTTCTGAATGCTTTCCCCTAAGCCCACCCCCCAGGCGCCGCCAACGACAAAGGCGTAAATCGCATTGAGCAATTGAAAGGCCTCGGTCAGCGCATATTTTTCCGGATCGCGAAAGGCCATGACGCGGCGCATCCGTACCGGGTCCTGCATGACGGCAAGGATAAACGCCGATGCCCCCAGCACCGCGGTAACGGACAAGTGACTGATGCGGGTGCCGCTGACAAACATCAACAACATTCCAACCGCTCCGATCAGCACGGTCGTACCGAAATCAGGCGAAATAAAGATCAGACCGATGACCATCCCCAGCAGAATCAGCGGGATTAGTAGCCCATGGACCACGGTCTTGATCTGGCGCTGTTTGCGCGAGAGGTACCATGCCATCATGATGATAACGGTTAGCTTGGCCAGTTCCGACGGTTGGAAGGTAACCGGACCAAGACGGATCCAGCGGCTGCTCCCACCTGCGCGCACGCCAATGCCGGGGACCAATGCCAGGATCAACAAAATTATCGTGCCGATGACCAAGTACCAGGTGACCCGGTCCCACAACCGGTAATCCACCCGCGTCATCAGGAACCCGACCGCCAAGGCCAAGATCAGCGATACCGCCTGCCGTTTGACGAAGTAGAACGGGTCGCCCGTGAGTTGAAAGGCATGGGCACTGCTCGTGCTGGCGAGCATGACAAAACCCAGCGAAGTCAAGATCAGCGACACCCCGACAAGGGTGCTGGCCGTGCGCCACATAGCAACCGCCTTTCTCGACGATGTGGAACGCGGGTGCGGAGCACGACGCGCCGCACCCGCTTCAACCAATTAGAGGTCTAATCCGGGAATCTTGATCTGTTGCCCCGGCTGCAAGCGCTGACCGGGCGTCAAATTGTTCAGCTCCACGATTTGGGATTCCAAAACGGAGTAATCGCGGGCTAATTGCGAAATGGTGTCGCCGGGACGGACCTCGTAAACAAACGGTTCGGCATCCCCAATTAGGCCGGCTTGGGGCTCAGGAGTCGGCGCGGGGGAACTGGGCGCCGCCGGGACCGGCATAGGCTGGCGCACGTCAACTTCTCCGTGAGCCGGTGCCGGATTGGTCCGTGGGGCCGAGCGGGGTTCCGGTTCACGAATGGTCTGGACACCGGGAATCACCAGCTTTTGTCCCTCGATGATCCGATCCGGATTGGTGATGTTGTTGGCTTCGATCAAGGCGGCGGTCGTGACCCCGTGACGGGCTGCAATTGAGGACAAGACATCGCCGGCGCGCACGGTGTAGGTAGCGCCTTCGACGGCCGGCTGGGTGGGCACCGGGCGTTGCGTGGCAGGAGCCGGACGCGCCGGTGTGGCGGTAGCCGGTAACAGCAGTTCTTGGTCGACCTGAATGCGGTCTGGATTGGTGATTTCATTCAATTCCATGATCGCCTCAACGGATACCCCGTGACGGCGGGCAATCGTTGACAGGTTATCGCCACTGCGCACCGTGTACGAACGCGGGGCTGCAGGGGCCGGCGTCGGCTCCGGGGTAACGGGACGGGGGCGATCCACGGTGGGCGCCGGGCGCGGGGTCACTGGAGCCGGTTCGACACGGGGCGCGGGTTCAGTCGGCAAGACAGGTGCCGGCGGCGGCTCCACTTGGCTGCGGCGGGTGGCGGCACAACCCTGGACGAGGACGATGGCACCCACGGCTACGACGTGCAGGGCAACCACCGCTGCGATCAGCGCCGGTGTTTGAATTTTGGATGGGGTGGAGGGTTCGATGTCCATTTTAGATTTCAACGATAGATTCATTTTATAGTCCTTTCCCGGCCAGTTCCTTTACCAACCGATTGAAATGTTCGCCTCGCTCCTGATAGTCTTTGAACTGATCAAAGCTGGCGCATCCAGGCGATAACAAGATGGTTTCCCCTGTATGCGCATTGCACCGGGCCCGCGTTACTGCAGTCGCCAGATCACCGCATTTTATGCAGGCCACATCCGGCGTCCACTGCGCAAACATCTCATCCGCACTCTCTCCGATAAGATATACGCATTTTGCCCGTTCTGTCAGTACTTCTTTTACACTTTCCCATTGATTTTCTTTTGCCCGTCCCCCGGCAATCAAGTGCACAGGGCCGGGAACAGAACGCAGTGCATGGGCCAACGCCGCGAGATTCGTTGCCTTTGAGTCGTTGATGCCACGAATCCCGTCGCCCAATTCAATTTCCTGCAGTCGATACGGCAGTGGCTGAAAGTCGATGGCGCTTTGTTGAATGGTTGTTGGCGTTTGCCCAGCCGCGATCAGGGCCGCAGTGATGGCGGCCGCAGTTCCCGCATGGCCGGACGCAGCAAAATAGGTGCCGCGCAGGTCGACCACCGGCTGTCCCGCCCGGTAGACCTGCCCTTCCCCGGTTGCCCAGTCCGCTTCGTCCGGCGTCCCGAATGTCTGCCATACGGACGGTCCAGTAGCGCGTTCACCCGCCAACGGTGGCGCGGTATCCTCGTTAGCCAGCGCCGCCGCAATACGACGTTGCCACGTCGCGGGGACCAAAGCCACATCGGCATCGACCATCTGCTGGAAGAGACGCGCTTTCATGGCCACATATGTGTCCATGGAACCATGCCGGTCCAAGTGGTTGGGCCAGATGTTCAAAAGCACGCCGATGTCCGGTCGAAACCGGTTCACGGTTTCCAGTTGAAATGAACTCACCTCCAAAACCAGCCAATCCAATCCGGAGGCGTCCACGGCCACATCGCACACGGACCGGCCATAATTCCCAGCCAAGGCCACGCGTTGACCGGATAACCGCAGACATGCCTCGGCCCATTTTACGGCGGTGCTCTTCCCGTTCGACCCGGTCACCGCCAACGTGCGGCAGTTGAGGTCGGACCAGCCCAGCTCCAGTTCGGAACAGACTTGGGCGGACAAGGCATAGGCCGCCTGCACCCAATCACTATTCACCGGAAATCCCGGGCTCACCACGCAGAGATCAAATGCGGACCAGGGCAAATTCTTTTCGCCGGCATGAATTCGAGCGCCCCACCCCGCCGCCTGCCGCGCCTCGGCCGACCAGGCATTGACGGGACGCTGATCCGCAAGCACGACTGACGCGCCGCGCGCCGTCAACAGTCGCGCAGCCCCCAGGCCACTGATGCCCGCGCCCAAAACCAATGCCTGTAATCCCGTTCCACTCATCGAATCTTCAATGTCGCAATACCGATTAATGCACAAATGATGGAAACCACCCATAAGCGTGTGGTGATCGTGGTTTCAATGAGTCCGAGGGGCAACCCGGCCTTCTCGGTTCGCTCTTTGGCCAGCAACTCAAAGTGATGATGAATCGGTGCGCAGCGGAAGACGCGACGCCCGGTCAACTTGAAGTAGCCGACCTGGATCAACACACTCATCGCCTCCACCACAAACACCCCGCCGACAAACAGCAGGGTCAGCTCTTGATTGATGAGGATGGCCACAATTGCAATCGCACCGCCCAATGCCAGACTTCCGGTATCGCCCATAAAGACCTTGGCCGGATAACAGTTAAACCAGAGAAAGGCGAGTCCAGCGCCCAGCAACGCCCCGCAAAAGACCGCTAGCTCACCGCTGTCGACCACGTAGGGAACCTGCAAATAGCCGGCAAAGATGACGTGACCCGCCACATAGGACATGGCCAGATAGGCGGCGGCCACAGTATTGGCGCAGCCGATCGCCAACCCATCGAGGCCATCGGTCAGATTTACGGCGTTTGTGCACCCCACCAACACCGCCATCACCAGAAACAAGGCCCCCGCCCAACCGATATTTTGAATTAACGGATCCTTGAGAAACGGGACCATGAGTTGGCGTGATAATTCGGCCGTCGTCGGCCAATTGAGCAACCACCAGACCACGCCAAGCGACCACAGCCCTTGCAGCAACAGTTTTTGTTTTGCGCCCAGCCCCTTGGACTGTTTGCGGGCGACCTTCAAGTAATCATCCCAGAAGCCGATCCCGCCCATAAACAGGAAGGTGCTGAGGGCCAGTAAAATAAAGCCGTTGGTCGGGATGGCCCACAAGATGGTGGCCAACGTGGCGGCGATCACAATCAGGATGCCGCCCATGGTCGGCGTTCCGGCCTTGGGCCCATGCAACTCGTAGAGCTGCTTCACCTCCGCCTGTTGCCGCACCTGCTGCCCGATCTTGAACTGACGCAGCAAGCGGATAAGTGATGGGCCCAGCAAAAGGCCAATCACAAAAGCGGTTCCAGCCGCTCCAAACGCGCGCACGGTGATGTATTGAAATATGCGCAGCGGCGAAAACAGCTCCGTCCATTCATGTAAAAAATATAACATATCAATCCTTACCGATGCTCGACGCAGCGGCCGAACACTTAAACGCCTCCACCACCCGTTCCAACGCCTCGCCGCGCGACGCCTTCAACAACACCGCATCACCCGGCTGAACGTCCCTCTGCAACCGGGCACTCGCCGCATCGCTATCCGCACATGCGTAGACCGGGTACGGAGCGTTGATGACCTCCTCTTGCAGACCCTCCAGTATCCACTGCCCCATAGCTCCACTGGTTATCACGCCGCCCCACGCGGAGCGAGCCAGATATCGGCCCAGCTCCAGATGCGCCTGCCGCTCGCCCCCGCCCAACTCGCGCATCCCGGCCAAAACCAGCCACTTCCGGCCTGCGACCTCCATTCCCACAAAGGCGTCCACCGCCGCCCGCATGCTGAGTGGGTTGGCATTATAGGCATCGTTGATAAACAAAATATCGCCTACCCACTCTTCTCGCCATCGCATCGCCGGGGCCCGGTAGTTTCGCAAGGCCTCAGCCAAACGATCCGCCGCGACGCCGAGACTACGTGCCATCGCAACCGCGCGCAATGCATTATCCGCCATGAACCGTCCCGGCAAGGGTAAAGGATAGCGGTATGTAGCACCGGTAGCTTGTTCCTTTACTGTGATGAATGGATCGGCTCCCGGATTCCACGTGCCGGCATAGTCCACATCCGTTGCTGACAACGATACGCGAATCACGTCAGCGTCGCAGGCGCTACGTAAGACCGGATAATACGGATCGTCCACGGACAACACCGCTCGTCCAGGCGCGGCCAACGCCCGCAGCAACGTGGCCTTTTCCTTTGCAATAGCCGTGACGGAATCGAAATGCTCCAGGTGTGCCGGGCCGATGGGCGTCAATATCGCATGGTCCGGTTGCAACACGTCGCAAAGCGGTTGCAGTTCACCCGGATGATTCATGCCGATTTCAAACACGCCAAACCGATCGTCCGGCAACAGGTCCAACAGGCTCAAGGGCAAGCCAATATCATTGTTCCAATTGGCTCGTGTACGCGTGACCGCGCCCTGCTGCGCCAGCATATCCGCGACCAACTCTTTCACCGTTGTCTTCCCAACACTGCCGGTGATGCCAACGACTACGGCCTGACTGGTTGTCCGATGTCCCTGGGCCAACTGCATCAGCGCCGCGCGCGTATCCGCTACCGCCAAGAGGGACTGAGTATCCGGAGCGGTTTGCGCGTAGGCGGCATCGACCAACGCGGCCGCCGCTTTTTGGGCGAAGCAGGCGGCCACGAAATCATGTCCGTCGTGTTGCGGCCCGCGCAACGCGACATAGAGTTGTCCAGGCTGAATGGTACGGCTATCGTGACCGACGCCGGTGATCGATTCCTGCGGCATATGCTGCCACCGGCCGTTGCACCATGCGGCTAACGCGGCTGGGTCCAAGCGGGCCATATCACCCTTCCAACGCGCGGCGCGCTACTTCGACGTCGTCAAAAGGTATGACCGTATGCGCGAATTCCTGGAACCGCTCATGTCCTTTACCGGCAATCAACACCGTGTCGCCCGGCTGCGCAGCGGCAATCGCTGCTTGAATGGCGATCGCACGGTCCAATTCAATCCGGTACCGACCGGACGAACTAAACCCCTCCGCCACTTGTCGCGCGATGGTTTCAGGCGATTCGCTGCGGGGATTGTCACTGGTAATCCAGACCTCATCCGCTGCCTCATCTGCCACTTGCCCCATGGTCCGGCGTTTGGCCTGGTCCCGGTCACCACCGCACCCAAACACGAGCAATAAGCGGTTGGGCGTGATCTCCCGCAACACGGCCAACGCATTGCGCAAGGCGTCCTCCGTATGCGCGTAATCGACATAAACCCCGGCCCCTTCCGCGTCGCCGACCCATTGCAACCTTCCCGGCACCTGTTCCACCTGCGGCAAAGCGGCGACCAACGCGTCCATCGGCAACCCTTGCCCGGCGCACGCTGTCAGGGCCGCCATGGCATTGGCCAAATTAAACCGGCCTCGCTGATGGATGCGCACCTCGTGCTGCCCCCACGGCGACGTCAATTGAGCTTCGGAGCCTTGCGGTGTGGCGCGCGCGTGCGTCATCTGGACATCGGCGCCATCCGTAAATCCATAGGTCAGCACCTGCTTCGCACCCGCGTCACGGGCCGTATGGATAAACATCTCCGCACAAGAATCATCGGCATTAATTACCGCCACGGTATCCTTTGAACTATCCGCTAATTGCGCGAATAGTCGTTGCTTGGCCTCCGCATAGCGCTCCATCGATCCGTGATAATCGAGATGATCGGGACTCAAGTTGGTAAATACCGCGACATCAAACGCCACCCCGCGCACCCGCGCTTGATCCAGAGCGTGCGAGGACACCTCCATGACCACGCTATCGCAGCCAGCTTGATCCATCTTTTGCAACATGGCCTGAATATCCGGCGCCTCCGGCGTCGTGCGCGCAGCCGGAATTTGGCGGGACCCAATTTCGTAACGGACCGTACTTATTAAACCAGACGTATGGCCCTGCGCCTGCATCAGGCTGCGAATCATGAAGGCTGTTGTGGTCTTGCCATTGGTGCCCGTCACCCCCACCACACGCAAGGCCGAGGAAGGATTACGGAAGAAGGCCGCGGCCACATCGGCCATGGCATGCCGCGCATGGGCCACTTGAATGTAGGGCACATGCCGCAACGCCACAGGCGCTTCGCCGACGACGGCCACAGCGCCCCGCTGCAACGCCTCGTCGATATGTCGCACCCCGTCATCGCGCTGTCCCGGCAGGGCAAAGAAAAGGAAACCGGGCCGGACATGCCGTGAGTCATAGGCCAACCCGCGAATGTCGCAATCCGCCCAGATCTTGCGTGATTGCGCTGTCCCCAGTACCGGCAGTAGTTGTTGTAGTTTCATGTCGTCCATAGCTAAAGGCCCCAAAATCATTTTTACAATCCTCTCAAGTTGGTGGTGGCGCAACCGCGCCGCTACAATTAACGCGAAACCGTTTGCGTGGCCGGGATATCCAGGTAACGAACGGCTTGTTCTGCAATTTGACGGAAAATGGGCGCCGCCACGGCCCCACCGGTGCGCAGGGGCAACGGTTCATCGACCACGACGACCAGGCTGAAGTACGGGCGATCCGATGGTACAAAGCCCACAAACGAAGCAATGTTCAAGCGGTCCGAATAGCCACCGGGAATGGGTTTCTGTGCGGTCCCGGTTTTGCCCGCCACCGCGTAACCCGGCATCCGCGCATGGCGCCCGGTTCCCCCGTCCTCGGTGACGCGCGTCATCAGTTGCGCCATCAGTCGAGCCGTATCGCTGCGGATCGGTTGGCCCAAGATTTCCGGTTCCGTCCGCTGCAGTTCCTGTCCCTCCATGGTGCTGATCCGACGCACGACATACGGACGCATCAAAAACCCGTCATTCGCAATCGCGTTCACAGAGTTCAGCAACTGCAAGGCGGTCACCGCCACTTCGTGCCCCATCGCGATCCGGCTGACACTGATGGCGGACCAGCGCGAACGAGGCGCCAGCAGTCCTTGCTCTTCACCAGGTAATTCAATCCCCGCTTGTCGGCCGAAACCGAAGTCACGCAAGTAGGCCTCGAGCTGGGATTCACTTAACAGCAGGGCAATCTTCGCCGAACCGATGTTACTCGATTTTTACAATACATCCGCCACCGAGAGAATGCCGTGCGGACTATAATCGCGCAGCGGACGGCCCCGATAGTGCCACACGCCATTCTCGCAATCGATCAGGTCCCGAGGCGTGATCACCCCTTCGTTTAGGGCCGCCGCAATCACCGAGACCTTGAACGTGGAGCCCGGCTCATAGTTATAGCCGATCACCCGATTGCGTCGCTCTTCCGCAGAGGACTGGCGAAACTGATTCGGGTCAAACGCCGGCCGCGAAGCCATCGCCAGGATTTCTCCGGTATCCACCTTCATCATCGCGGCCCACGCGGCTTGCCCGCCAAACTCTGCCAACCCGTCGTCCAGCGCCTGTTCCAGGATAAACTGCAAATTCTGGTCAATCGTCAATTCGATCTGGTGCCCTGGGCGCGGGGGGATATCCAGGTGCCGACGCGCATAGATCTCCGCCCGACGCCCATCACGCTCGGTCACGCGCAGACCGGGCAAGCCGCGCAAGGTGGAATCGAACTGTTGCTCGACGCCGGCGCTGCCGACACCTTCCATGTTTACAAAGCCCAGCGTATGGCACAGCAACGCACCTTGGGGATAGTGCCGGTCATTGACCGCAGTGAAATGAACGCCATGGAAACGCAAACGTGCGACTTGATCTGCTAAATCCTTGTGTACGCGTCGCCGAATTGGTTCATGCTGTCGCTCAATCCGGCTCATCCGCTCCAGGACCACATCGCGATCGACCTCCAGCAACCGGGACAAATGCGATGCAATGAATGGGCCGTGGCCCTCTTTGTGAATACGCTTCGGATCGATCCAGACATCCCGCTTTTCAAGGTCCATGGCCAGCGTGTTGCCGCGTCGATCGAGTATGCGCCCCCGTTCCGCCGCAATGGATAACTCCGAATGGCGCACCTGCACCACCCGTGCCGCTAAGGCATCGTTTGGCCCCAAATGCAAAAAGGCCAGACGAACGCCCAGCCCTGCGAATAGAAACAGACCGATCAATGCCACTCCGATCAGTCGCGTCTTTTGGATCCGGTCAATCATCCTGATCCGTCCACCTCCATCTCAAAATCTCCGTTCCCCGGTTACACGCTAGTGGGACAGGCCCTCCGCCATATGCGCCAGATCGCCAATAGGGATGACCTGATGCGGCATCGGTCGAACCAATTGAATCACCCGGTCGTCCGGAGCCCAGGTCATATTTAATCGCATCCGCGCCACCTGATCCTGAACCCGGGGCAACGTCTTCATCTGCGTCCATTTGCCCTCTTCGATATTGCGACGCTGGCGGGTTTCGTGTTGGACGCGCTCCAACTGTTGGATGCGAATGCCAGCGGCTTCGCACCGGCCATGCATCCAGAGGTAGGCCATACTGGTCACCGTGCCCAGCACAAGAAACAACACGAGCGGCATGGGCACGACAAAGCCCTGAGCCTGTTTTTTCCGGTTTTTTCGTCGCCTCTTCATGTCTTCATCCTCTCTACGATCCGCAATTTGGCGGACCGTGCTCTCGGGTTCTCTCTTACCTCGGCCACGCTGGGTACCAACGGCTTGCGCGTGACGCGTTGCAACTGGGGCTGTTCCCCCACCCATTCTTGTCCCCCGGCTTGCAGGGACTGCCATTGCCCGACATGCCGGTTACATATTTGTTTCACCAACCGATCTTCCAAACTGTGATAGGTCAGCACCGCAATTCGACCGCCGGGGCGGACCAGGTCGATCGCCGACCGCACACCGATCTCGATCGCTTGCAACTCCTCGTTCACCCGCATGCGCAGGGCCTGAAAGGTTCGCGTGGCCGGGTGCGTCTTACCGCGCCGTCCGCCCACGGCCAGCTCAACCACCTCCGCCAAATCCAGCGTGCGCGTAAACCGACGCTCTTCCCGGCGGGCCACCACCGCCGCCGCAATGCGTCGCGCGGCGCGTTCCTCGCCATACCGCCAAATGACTTGTGCCAATTCCGATTCCGTCCACTCATTCACCAGATCCGCCGCCGTCCAGTCCTGCCGCTGATCCATGCGCATATCCAGCGGCCCATCCTGCATAAAGCTGAACCCGCGCTCCGGATGATCCAATTGCGCCGAGCGGACCCCTAAATCGAATAGCACCCCATCGGCCCCCAAAAAGTCGTGGGTCGACGCGACCTCGGCCAAGCTCTCAAAATTGGCGCGCGCCTCAACGTATTGCTCCCGCCAATCCCACAACACACTGCGGGCTTGCTCCAGCGCCTCCGCATCCCGGTCCACTCCCAGCAACCGGCCCGTCGGCCCGATCGCCTCCAGCAATGCCTGGGCATGACCGCCGTCACCAAGGGTGGCGTCGATGTATCGGCCACCGGTCTTCACGGCCAGTCCCTCTATCACTTCTGCGCTCATGACGGGTTTATGCATGGTTCACACGCCACCGGGCCCCAAACCGCCGCTACAGCATGAATCGGCTGAGCAGCCCGTTTCGGGCTCGATTGGTCGATTGCGCCTCAAACAACTCCACACGGTCCGACTCGCTTTGCCACAATTGGTACCGCACCTTAAAACTCTGTTTGGGTATGGCCAGACGGGCGGGCTCTTCGGCCTGTCCGTTCAGGAATCCATTCCACTTCAAGCACTCCGCAATTCTATGCATGCTCATCTTTTACCTACTCCTTGCTTCCGCTCATTTAGAAACCGACATAACGGGCGGCCTCGCCCAAACCATCCGAATCGACCGAATTCTCCATCCGTTGCCAGGCATCCGGCTCCCAAATTTCAAAACCATCGAAGGTGCCGACCAGCATGGCCTGGGTTGTGATACCGGCGAAATCCAGCAGATCGTCTTTGATACGAATCCGGCCCTGACTATCCCAGGGCACCAGATCGGAACGAGAAGCGAGTGTCCGAGCCAGCTGACGACCCTTTTCGTCGGCAATGGAGAGGTTGCGAAGCCGCTCCATGCGTCTGGTCATTTCACGAGCAGGATAAACGCACAGGCACTTGTCGTTAACGCCGGGAAGGACAAACAACCGCTTCGGCTCACCCGCCAACTCGCGCCAATCTGAGGGGATAGTTAATCTTTTCTTGGTATCCAACGAATGGGCGTAGCGACTGACAAACACGCCTTGGTGCCGGTCCTCCATCACTGTTGTGCCCATTGACTCCATACCACCTATCTCCTGCCCCACTTTAAACCACTTTGCCCCACCACTCGTCAACAAAAAATACCGAGAAAGAGGTCAAGCGTTAAACTCCTTGCACTGTTATTTTTGTGCGATACCTTTGTCGCCAGGTAGTTCGACAAAGGAGTTTGTTTATGCATATCGATCCCCGAATCCGAAATCATGCCCGTGTACTAGTGCACTACAGCGTCGGTGCGAAAGCCCGGGAGGTGGTGACCGTAGACGGCCCTACCGGCGCGGAGCCCCTAATGGTGGCGATCCATGAAGAGCTTTTGCGGGCCGGGGCCTACCCCGCCATCCGGCTGGTGCCCGAGGCCTGTGCCGGGAATTTGTTTAAGCACGGGAAGCCGCACCATTTCGATAGCGTCAGCCCGCTGGACCAGGCCTCCGTCCGCCACGTGGACGGCCTGATCCGAATTATGGCCGCCAGCAACACCCGCAACCTGGCTGATGCCGATCCGAAGCAGCAAGCCCGCCTCTCCCAAGCCACCCGCAGTCTGCGGCAGACGCTATTGAAGAAGAAGTGGGTGTTGACCCTGCACCCTACCGATGCCTATGCGCAGGATGCAGATATGAGCCGCGACCAGTTTGCCGACTTTGTCTACGCTGCCCTGCGCGCCAACGAAGCGGACCCCGTCCGCGCCTGGAAAGACGTAGCCCAAAAACAGGCGCGACTGATTCGCCAACTTAAGAATGCCGACACCATCCGTATCGTCGGCCCCGACACCGATCTCCGCTTATCGGTGAAAGATCGCACCTTCATCAATTCCTGTGGACGCCACAATCTCCCGTGCGGCGAGATTTTCACCGGCCCCCAGGAAACTTCAGCCGAAGGCTACATCCGCTATGACTACCCGGTGGTCCACGCCGGGCGCGAAATCGATGGCATCCGGCTCGTCTTCAAGCAAGGGCGCGTGGTCGAGGCCAGCGCGGAAAAGAACGATGCCTTTCTGCAGCAGATGTTAGCGATGGATCCCGGCGCCAAACGCCTGGGCGAACTGGGCATTGGCACCCACTACGGCATCAAACAATTTATTAAGAATATCCTTTTTGACGAAAAGATCGGCGGCACGATCCATCTCGCCCTCGGCCAATCCTATGCCGAAACCGGAGGCCGCAACCGCTCCGCCCTGCATTGGGATATGATCAAGGACTTACGGCAGGGCGGCGCGATCTATGTCGATGGAAAGAAATTCCAAGTCGACGGCCAATTCGTCAAAGGCTTCTGAAGCAACTGGCCCGGCACAGGATTAAAGGCGTTGCATTCGCGCGGGCAGCGGATTAGCAAGTTCCGGCACGTTCGTTCCAAAAAACTGCATCGTACCCGTCATCTGGGCTCCATCGACGCGCATATCCAGGTCCAGACTGATGTCCGCTTCAGCAGAATCGACGATGGTACAACGGAAGCGATCCCCCGTCACCGTGCCCACAATCGGATCCGGCCCAAAGTTTCCCTCCACGTTCGACCCATTTTGACGCAGGACCAAATCGCCTAAGGGGGTTTCGGGCGCACCCTCGAGCGTCATAAACAAACGCCATTGACCAGCCACATTGGCGGCACCGGAATCATCGCTGCTACTACTGCTGCTACTGCTGCTGCCGAAACATCCTGTCAACGCCAATGCCGCGACCATGAATAAACTAAACACAACCTGTTTCATGCCTGCCTCCTGCTTTCAACTTGAGTGACTCCAGCTCGTAACCTTGAACAAACATAAGTGTGAACAGTTATGCACCATTCGACAAGCGGGAAAACAGGGGAAAAACTTCACTGTTCACGCTTGAGAAACTTTGCTGCATGCGCATGATTCCAACATCTGCCTGCCACATTCCGGAGCGCGACCTGAACCCCAACACGACCCGCCAGCTCGAGCCAGAGTGCCCATCACGCACACCAAAATCACATCGGCCCTGATCAACACATCACCGCAAAGACGGAAAAGGCCCTGCATTCCGCACACAGAACACCGGGCCCTTTCGCTCTGTCTAACGAATCAGTCGCGTGTCGTCAGAGTCTAACCAGCCGAACATTGAAGCTAAAAGCGTCCCCTTCCCAATACTCGACCGCCGTGCCCTGCATGCGATCCCCGTCTACACGTACATCGAATTCGACCCTCCAATCATCCCAACCGGGCTCAACGACCGTGCCACGGAAGCGATCGCCACTTATCGAGCCGGCGACCACGTCATTCAGGTCCCCGTCCCCATAGTCGAACTCGCCCTGCACACTTGACCCGCTCTGCTGCAACCTCATCGTGCCGACAACCTCTTCCCCTTCCCCGGGCGCGGAAGCAAACAGACGCCAATTACCGGAAACATTGACCGATGCAGAGCCCCCGTTATCACTGCTGCTACTGCTACTGCT